>JAAUOP010000027.1 GCA_012034805.1 Synechococcales cyanobacterium CRU_2_2
GGCGATCGCCCGGAATTCGCGACAACCCGATCGCCCAGGGCAGACTGCCCAGCAGCGTCAGCCCCACTCGCCACCGCAATGGGCAACAGGGGTCGCCAGATCGATCGCAGATTTCCGAGACGAACGCCCTTGATCAACAACGCGGTGACTTGCGCCAACAACAGCAATCCAACAAAATAATGGGTGGCAATTCCCAACACATTTGCGGTGACCCAAAGAACCACGGTAGACCAGCCGAGGGGCCGAGCCCTCAGACTTTCGCCCCCATCGCGTGAAGCTTCGTCTGGCTCAAGCGATCGCCAAGCCCGCAGAAAACACCCCATGGACAGGATGCTGAACACCAGCGCCAGGGTGTAGTGCCGAGCATCCTGGGCCAGATAGACCCCAAACGGAGACACCGCCATCAGCGCAGCCGTGGTGCGGGCGATCGCCTTGGACTGCGTGCTAACCTGCGCGAGCCAGTAGGCCAGGGAGATGGTGAGGCAACCGAATAGGACACTGAGCGATCGCACCACACCCAGGTCAATCAGCGAGCCCGTCTGCTGCCAAAGTCGAATCCAGACATGGCTGAGCACAAAATACAGCGGCGGGTGCGTACTCTCGCCCATGAGCGACTGAACCACCTGGGCCAAGCCCGCGCCACCCACCCGAGCCGGGGCCAACAGCGTCTCCAAAGAAATCAGCTGATCGAGCGGCACAGACCGAAAACCGTGGCCCAAGCTAAACACCACAGTTGCCCATTCATCACTCCAAGCGGGCCTGCTCGCCAGATTGAGCCAGCGCAAACCGAGTCCAATCAAGCACCAAGCCACCAAGGTTAAATCCAACCAACCCGATCGCCAAGTCACCTGCCGCGCATTTTGCTGCCTGTCCTGCCACCATTTGCCCCCCCCCATTCGTACCTTGCCTCGATTCTCAGATTTGCTCTTTAGCTAGGATAGGCGAGTTGGGATGGGATTGATTCGGATTGATTTGGATCCTTGAGATTAATCAGAGCTTTTGGGTTGATGGGAGCTAGAGATGAGGTTGCAACCGCTGTAGGAGCTGATCGGGTCTTAGAACGCCTTCCATACGATCGCACGGCACCCCATCCTTAAACAAAACCATCGTCGGCAGGGCTTCAATGCGATGCTGAGAGGCGATCGCCGGGTAATTGTCGGTGTTGATTTTGATGATTTTGAGGCGATCGCCCAACTGCGCCTTCACTTGATCCAAAAAGCCCGCCATCATCTGGCAAGGGCCACACCAAGGCGCATAAAAATCCACCAGGACTGGCTGATCGGATCCCGCGAGCATCGCTTCAAAACTGGAGAACATTTGCTGGGTTGCCATGGTGGGTCAGGATTTATGCGAAGTGAAAGATACGTTTTTGATCTTAACGAGATTTTGTGAAACTCGGGTATTGAGTTCATGACACTTGACACTTGGTCGGCTAAAGTAGATGCAGTATTTGCAGCAGCAACATAGCACGGTCAATCACATTCCTGAAATCACATTACTAGACCTCTTGCATGAAAAAACAGCCCCTCATCCCCAGCCCCTTACTCCCATTTTGGGAGAAGGGGAGCCACTTCAAAGTCCCTCTCCCCCGGTGGGAGAGGGATTTAGGGTGAGGGGCTTGATTTGTGCAGGAGGTCTACTAAAATCACATCCCTGACCAGTTGCACAAGCGGATCCACTCACCCACCTTTTCTCCAGGGTTTCGCTATGATCGGGGCCAGGTCAACCTTTTGTGCCATGAGTTCCCCACCTTCCAAAGCCTTCGATCAGCCCACAGCCCACGCAGCCCTGAATCCAGCCCCCCCTGTAACCTTAAACCCGCCCCAGCGGCTGATTTTTCCCAACATGGCTGGTCTGACACTGGGCGAAATTTGGGCAATCTGGTGCGATCGATCGCCCCCCTCCACAGCGAAGTCATCGCCCCAGATCTAGACTTTTGGACGACCTGGCTTCGGATCGAGCCCTTGATCCAGCAAAAAGAACGCATCGTCACTGCCCAGCTCCAGCGCTATCCGGAGGTGCCCCTGCGGGTGGTAGCCCATTCTATGGGCGGCCTGATTTGGACAGAATTGTTGCATCGACATCCAGAATGGTGGTCTCGGCTAGAGTCCCTAGTTCTGGTGGGTTCGCCGATTGGGGGTTCGGATATTGCACGGATGATTGACCCCCTGGGTCTTGGGATTGGCATTGCTCGGGACTTGGGCCTAGGGCGACGGCATTTGGCGGAAGCGATCGCCACTCAAATTCCCACCCTTGTGATCGCCGCTGACCTCGGCGGCGGCACCGACGGCATTGTCACGGTGGAATGTACCAAGCTTGACCAAGCCACGTTTGTGCTGCTGCCCAACATTGCCCATTCTGTCATGCGGTTTCACCCCCAGGTCGGGCGAGAGATTCAGGCCTTTTGGGAGCAGCAGGCGGGTACCGCGATCGCACAGCGTTCTCTTCCCACCCATCGCCCATCAGACCGCGCCGATGCAAAGGTTGCCGAAGCAATCGCCCAGCTCCGCGCCGTCCCCGGCATGACTGACGCTGCCTACCGCGACCTCCCCCGCGCCCGCGTCCGCTGCCAGCTCGCCCCTGGCTTTAGCCTCAGAACCTGGCGCAATCCGGTGGGGCTTTATCATGTCTTTTTGGCGAACGACCAGGAGCAATGTCTCTACGCGGGCTACGTGGGTTGGCTCCACAACCAACCACTGAATCGGGTCTTGGCTGAGCTCGGGTCTAGTGCCTGATGGACGTTTGCTATACTGAGCGGAAATGGGGTGTTCGGCTGCTGTCGTTTTAGGTTTTTCTGCTATGTCGATCGATCGTATCCGCGAGATTCAAGAGAACCTTGGGCTGCTGTATGAGCAGCGCAATGCCTTGGAGAAGGGGCTTTGTTGACGCCGGATGACGAGAAGGTGATTCAGAATGAGCAGAAGCTGCGAACGAAGATCCGTCCGAGAATCCGGGAGTGTGAGGAGGAGCTGTTTGCCCTTTTGGCTCAGGAGGGCGGAGCGCTGACGTTTGGGGAGACGGAGGCTCAGGCGACGATCGAGGTGATTGCTCAAGAGGTGGAGCGGGTGCGGCTGCAGCCGGATTTGTCGGAGCGGGTGTTGGGGGTGTTGGGGCGGATTGAGGCGAAGTTGAATGAGCCGGGGGTGACGGCGGATGCGAAGTTGAAGGGGACGTTGTCGGTGTTTCCGCCGTTTATTGGGTTGGCCTATGAGGGGCAGATTGATACGGAGAATTTTTGCCGCAAGTATTTTCCGACGTTTACGCGGTTGATTCAGGGTGCAAAAAAGTAGCGGCCTCTGATGCGGGTTTTGCTGCGTTGGGGGCGGGGCAGGTTAAGCGGTTTGTGGGCGATCGCCTCGTCGATGTCCCGGTCTGGGTGGGGCGGGATGCGTTGTTGGTGAGGCTATGCGATCGGCTTCAGCAGTCGGGGCTGAAGGTGTTGGCTTTGGTGGGGCAAGGGGGATTGGTAAGACGAGTTTGGCGGCGAAGTTGGTGGAGGCCCTGGGGGTTGATTTGGGGCGGGGAGTGGTGTCGGCGGCTTGTCCGTTTGATGGTGTGCTGCTGCTGGAGACGCGTGGGACGGGGGATCTGTTGGCTGACATTGGGGCTGGGTTGGGGCTGGATGTTGAGACGCTGGAACTATCGCAGTGGGTGGATGCAATTTTTGGGGTGTTGCAGCGGCAGTCTTGGTTGCTGGTGCTGGATAACTTGGAGGATGTGTTGTTGCCGAGTGACGATGAACGGGCGGGACGGGCGATCGTTCCTGAAGTGGGTCAGCTATTGAATGGGTTGGTGTATCGAAGCCATCGATCGCAGGTTTTGTTGACGAGTCGGGAGCTGCCGAGGGATTTGGCGGAGCAGCGGGGCCGCAATGGGTGGGTGAATCCGAAGTTGGTTGGGGTTGAGGAAGTGATGGGTATTGGGAAGGAGGCTGGGGCTGCGCTATTGCGCGATTTTGGAGTGGTGGATGACCAGGCCAAACTGGAGGAGATTTCGGCCAGGGCGGCGGGACATGTGTTTGTGTTGACTCAGTTGGCTGCGTTTGCGGTGTCTGAGTTGGATGGCAGGCTTTATCGCTATCTTCAGCAGAATCTGGAGCTTTATACGGATGATGTGAGTCAGATTTTGATGGTGCAGCTTGGGCGGCGGACGGAAGCACAGCAGCAGCTTTTGAAGCGGATGGCGGTGCTGCGGTTTTTGACGGATGTGCGAGGGCTGACGTTTTTGCGACTGTATGCGGATGAGTGGGAGACGGATGGAAGGTTGTTGGTTTTAGATGGTTCACCAATGCGATTTAGTAAGGTAGAACAAGCAGAAACTCAAGCTTTAATTGATGAGTTGGTGCGGGTTTCTTTGGTGGAGAAAGTGCTGGAGCCGATCGCTCAGGTGCGCCAATATCGATTGCATCTGGTGGTGACGGAATTTTTACAAGAACGATTTAAATCAGAGTTGCTTGCCCTCTTTCGGCAAGTTCAAGAGTTTTATCAACGTTCTCAGCAAAGCAGTATTCAAGATTCACAAGATTTATCAGAGCTAGCACAGCAGTTATAAGGCCCCATCTTGATGGCACAGCATTTAGGTCATCAAGGAGAGTTGACGTATCTAGAAATGCGTTTGATTGCGCGAATGCAAGACAACAGCATGATGGCGAAAATCTGGGAACAAGCTGCATCATGGCAAGGGCTAGATGAGCTTGATATCCTATTGCAACAGGGTGGATTAGCCTATCAATTCAATAACTGGAATGAAGCAGAAGTCCATTATCAAAATGCACTGACGTTGGCCCAGGAAAAGAACGATCGCGAGAAAATAGCACAGGCGATCGGTCAATTAGGCTCCATCGAGCGCAATCGCGGCAACTGGGACGAGGCGGAACGGCTCTGTCGGCAATCCCTGCAAATGTGCGAAGAATTGGGCGATCGGCAGGGCATTGCTTGGGTTACCAGCGATCGAGGAGCCAACGAATTAGGCCGTGGCAATCTTGAGCAAGCTGAAACACTCCTTCACGACGCATTCACTCAAACCCAACAACTCGGAATGACTCAACTTCTCGCTGAAATTCACTGGCATTTCGCCCAACTCTACCGCACCAAAAACAACCCCACCCTCGCCCAACACCACTACCAAACCACCCACCAACTCTACAGCCAACTCGGAGCCGCCAAAGACCTCGAAAAAATCGAACAAGAATGGAGTGAAACCAGCCCTTAGCCTCCAAGCTACACTAGAAAAACCATCCCACCACCACCCCAGCCATGACCCCCCTCGAACTGCGGCAAAAATCGAACAACAACTCGCCCAACTTCCCCCACACCAGCTCCTCCGCATCAGCAGCTTCATCGACACCCTCCAAACCACCCCAAATCGCCCCCTCAGACGCCTCCCTCCCCGAAAACGTCATCACACAGCAGCCCATCTCCTCCGCTTCGAAGGCGCGTGGAAAGGAAACGACCTCGCCCAATGCCGTCAATTTGTCCAAGAAAGCCGCTCTCAAGCTGAATTCTAACCCTAGCGGCCATGTACCTCCTAGACACTAACCATGGGCCTAAAGCCAAACAAAAGCGCCGGAAGATGACCGCTGCCAACCTCGGATTCAGCGACCACGATCTCTGGATTGCCTCAACCGCCATTCAGCATAACCTCATCCTCGTATCCGCCGATCGAGACTTCCAAAGAATGCAAGAAGCCTCTGCTTTCCAACTCGAATCCTGGCTCTAACCCCACGCCCCCCCCTCACAAAGGTCCTCACGCTCACCCAATCCCAACCGCATCCCCCCTCACCGTCGCCAGCAAATCGGCATGGACTGTCGGCGACGTCGCAATCAACAAACCGGGCCAACGATAGTCTGCACAGGCATGAAGTGGTGGTAAGGCAGAGCCATCATGGGTTGTGACGATGCATCCAGCTTCCTGGGCGAGAAAAGCGATCGCCGCCCCATCAATCCACTGGGCCCCCGCCAAAATCGACCCCGCATAGGCTCCACTCAGCACACTGGCCATGTTCGGCATCTGAATTTCCTTCGAGTAGGCCACATAGAGATCGTAGGCCCGGTAGCGATCGGGCAACCGCGCCGCAAACTCGATCGCCCCACCTCCCAAATAAATCACGTTGTCCTGGGATTCAATCTTCAGCGGCTGGCAATCTTCCATCCCATCGGAGAGCTGGCCAACAAACGCCCCTTCCCCCCGCAGGGCATACAAGTAGGAATTTTGGGCGGGATGGATCAGCAACGCAGCTTCAAAGCCATCGGCATTGAGCACCGTCAGAATGATTTGATAATTGGCGTGGCCATCGGCATAAAACCGAGTGCCGTCGATCGGATCAAGCGTCACCAAGTAATCGCCCTGGGGGCCGAGGTCGATGGCGCGAAAGTATTTGGTATTGAAGGCTTTTTCATGTTCTTCGCCATAGAACCGCAGCTGGGGAAAATAGCCCAAAAGCAGAACTTCGACAAAGGTTTGAACCGAGAGATCGGCATCGGTGAGCGCCGACGCAAAAATGTTGTCCGGGTAATCTTTTTCGGGTTGCTCGACGATGCGGGACTGGATTTCGTGGGCGTAGGCCGCTGCCACTTTCAAGTGGGGCAACAGCGTTGTCAGGATTTGGCGCGGGCTGGGTAACTCTGGCATGGTGTTGGGCACGGGTTTGATGGGTGGGTTCAATGGGCCGCGAGACCTTGCAATTTGTTATTGCAAATTGGTCATTGCGAATTAGTCATTGCAAATTAGTCATTACGAATCAGGCGCAGCAGTTGGTCGCTAGAGAGTTTACCGCTGGAATCAGTACCTTCGAGCAGGCTATCGGCCAAATCTCGTTTTTGGCGGTGCAATTCGACAATTTTTTCTTCAATCGTGCCTTGGGCAACCAACCGATAAATCGTCACAGGCCGCTGCTGACCGATGCGGTGGGCGCGATCGGAGGCTTGGTCTTCGACGGCAGGATTCCACCAGGGATCCATGTGGATAACATAGTCAGCAGCGGTGAGATTGAGGCCCGTGCCACCCGCCTTGAGGCTGATCAAGAAAACATCGCCTTCGCCCGCCTGGAAGGCATCTACCCGCTGCTTGCGCTGGGGCGTGGGAGTGCTCCCGTCGAGGTATTGATAGGAGATTTTTTGGGTGTCTAGGTAATCTCGCAAAATCCGTAGATGATCGACAAATTGGCTAAAGACCAAGGCCTTGTGGCGATTTTCTAGCAATTCCTCGAGCACTTCACCAAAGACCTGAAGTTTTGCACTGGGCAGCGGGGCGTCGGGAACCACGAGCTTGGCGTTACAACAAAGGCGACGCAGCTTCGTGATCTCGGCTAGGATTTGCAAATGTTTGGTTCCGGCTTCGGCGTCGCTGTCTGAGAGTTTGGCGATCGCCTCTCGCCGCAGTGCTTCATACAAGGCCCGTTCCTCCGGACTGAGCTCCACAGTTAACGTAATCTCGGTGCGCGAGGGCAACTCTTCGAGGACTTGGTTCTTGGTGCGGCGCAAGATAAACGGCTGGATCAGCGTCCTCAGCTGGTGGCGGACGGCTTTGTCCTGGTTGCGTTCAATGGGAACCGCAAAGCGCTGGTTGAATTGCTCTTGGGAGCCGAGTAAACCCGGATTGATAAAGCGAAACTGGTTCCAGAGTTCGCCGAGGTGATTTTCGATCGGGGTGCCCGTGGCGATCAACTTGAATCCAGCTTGGAGCTTCATGGCGGCTTGGGAGCGCTTTGTGGCACTATTTTTAATCGCTTGGGCTTCGTCGAGGACAATGGTTTCCCAGGCTACGGCGGCGAGCATGGTGGCGACTTCCGGTTGCTGGAGCAGCCCATAGGTGCAGACGAGCAAATCGAAGGGTTGGAGGTTGTCGAGGGTGGCTTGGCGATTGCTGCGCAAGCTTCCGAAGGAATCGCCCTGCAACCCTTTGGATTCAGCGCCCTGGCGGCTGCCAGCGGTATTGGTACTCAGCAAAATGGGATTCAGCGTGGGTGCGAACTTCTGGGCCTCTGAGATCCAGTTAATACCAACGGATGTCGGCGCAACCACCAGTGTCGGCCCCTGGGGAGCCCGAGTCAAAATCAGCGCTAGGGCCTGAATCGTTTTCCCCAGGCCCATGTCGTCGGCGAGGCAAGCGCCAACGCCCCAGTGGGCCAGGCGCGCCAGCCATTCGAAGCCTTCTTTTTGGTAGTCCCGGAGCTCGGCCTGGAGGGTTGAGGGCAGTTTGGGCTCTAGGGTTTTAACTTCATTGAGTTTTTTGAGGTGAGCTTTCCACTGTCGGTCGGCCTTGACCGATCCGACTTCTGCCATCATCTCTTCTAGCGCCAAGGAGGCAAGGGGGTGAAAGCGGATGCCCTTGCCGTGGGTCTCTGAAAAGGCGCGCAGTTCGTCCATGCGTTTGCGGAACGCTTGGGTGAGGGCCAGAAACTGGCCATTGCCCAGGGGCACAAACCGGCTGGGGGCATGTTCGAGTAGGGCAAGAAGCTGCTGTATTTGCAACACTTCCTCATCGTCCACCTGAATTTCGCCACTGACTGCGAACCAGTCCTTTTGCTGACCAATGTTGAGGTGTAGATTTTCGAGTCCGACTTGGTGTCGGATGCGTAGCTTTTCTCCCTCGGGCCATTCGACGATCGCTTGCTCCCCCAACGCCTGAAGTTCGATCAGCAACTCTAGGCAATCCTCTGGATCTTCGAGTTGCCATTCGCCAGACTTCGCTTTGTAGTCTTTCAGGGTGGGACAGGCGGCGATCGCCGCCTTCGCCAGCTTCTTCTCTGCTGACAAATCCCGTTCGGTTTGCTTCCGACTGCCCTCTAAATCTGCAATCACCAGTTGGCCCCCCTTGCCGGGATGATAATACGGGCCGGTGGTTCCAAAGGGACGGCAGAGCAGGGCAACTTTGAGCCCTTCGCCCGCCGGGAGCAAGTGAAAATGAGGCGTTGCCACCGAGGACACCGATTCGAGATTTTGATTGCCGCCGCCAATATCGGACTGCACCGTCACGATCTGAGAGACGGCTTGAATGGCCTCCAGAACACGCGCTTGGGCTGCCACCGGGACCTTGAGCTGGTTGCCGAGAATTCTGGCAATTTGCCGGTGTTCTTCCGTCGTTTCGATCAGCTTCAGCCGGGTCGGGCTTTCCTTAACGGCGATCAGACTTTGGCTTTCGTGGGGTTCGGGTGAAAACTCGATCGTGAGTCTTTGATCCTGGTCTTGCAGCACCCGCAGCTCTGGCTCTCCCTTGAGGATTTCTAGGCGGACAGAATTGTCGGCCCAAAACACCAGGGGATGTCCCACTAATGCCAGGAGCGCCCTGGATGCAAAGGAGTATTGCTCCGAGGTGCGGTAGCTGTAGTAATCGCGCTGAATGTGCTGACAGACCCGCAGGTCTTGGGGCGTCAAATAATCAAACTCTTCTGGCACTTGGCTGAGGCGCTTGAGCGCCACGTTGCGCCCGCTACTCCAGACGCCCTTGGCATTAATCTTCTGTTCCGTGGGCTGGATGTGCCAGTTCACCCGGTTGTGATACGTAATCAGCCAAACCAGTCGTCGCTCCGGGGTTCGGGGCGTATCTCCTGTCGCGGTCGATTGGCATAAATTGGTGAGGGCTTGCAGTTGCAACTCCCAAGCCTCCTGGACCTGGATCAGATCCACTAGGGGCCGGATACTACTATCCTGGCGCAAAATCTCGGCCTGCAAGGCATAGGTGGACTCCGGCGTGAGGCGGGCAAGGAGTTCTGCTGCCTCCATGGCGAGCCAGTAGTAGCCCGAGGCCTTGAGGTCGGTGTAGAACGACTCCAGCACATACAGGAGCTGGGTGGTCGCATCGGGCTGAACCCAGTAGACACACAGGGCGTGGATGAGTGTCCCGAGGGGGTGCCGAGCTGAATTATGCCCTTGGAGGCTAGCGAGTAGCCGAGGCTTGAGCGAGAGGTTGCCCTGTTGGATAGAGGCCCAGGTTTGCAGGGGCTCGAACACCGACCAGAGCCAATGTTTGTCGGGGGTGACGAGGGGCTGGGTGTAGGCGATCGCCTGTCGCAGCGATGCGGCTGAGCCCTCCTTCAGCAGTGCCAAAATGAACAAGCTGCCGCAGAGACTTTGAAAAAAGCCTTTGCGTTTGTTGCGTTTCTGGAGGTCGGCCTTGAGTGCAATGCGGTAGGCGGCGATCGCCCCTTCCACGTCCCCCTCCAGAAGCGAAACCCACCCCTGAAATGCACCGAGCCGATCTAAACAGTCTTCATCTAGCCAGCTCATCACCTGCTGGGCGGCTTCCCAGTCGCCGCGTATGAGCAATTGCTCAATATAGAGACAGGCTAAATCCGCGTTTATTTCATCGGATTCTGGATCTTCACAGAGGTTCTGGAGCAGCTCAAAGGTCTCATGGGCGGGTTCGCACTGGTTCAGGGCCGTCGTGAGCAAGCTGCGCAGCGCTCGAGCTTGAATCTCAGCGGGTAGTGTCGAAAGCCACTCTGAATCAAAGGGGTTGTTGCAAACTTCACAAACAATTTGGTCAACGGAGATTTTGGTTTTGTATGGATAGTTGGCTTGAAACGACTGTTCACAGGATTCGAGCCATGCCAGGTCTCCGGCGTACAGGGCAATGCGGATATCTCGAATAAATTGTGCTTCGCTTTCATAGTTGTCGCCTTGCTTGCTCCAGTGTTGCTTGACGGGGCGCACCTGGGTGACGGTGTGGGCGATCGCTTCAAAGCTGCCTGCGGCGATCGTGTCCCGCAGGGCCACTTCCCGCAACAGGGGATGGCAACGCGGGCCTTGGGTGCGCTCTTGAATCACCAGTTTGTTGACGAGGAGCGGATTGAGGCAAACACTCAGGATGGGAAGCGTGAAGTGGTTGCCGTTGGGAGCGGTGATCTTCAGCCGATCCAAACACATCAGAATCAACTGCCGATTGACGGGCTCATAGAGCACTGCTAGGAGCTGAATGAATTGCCTTTCGATTGCTGAGCAGCGTTCATAGGCTTGCACGAGTTGCTCGCGCAGCTTTGTATTGAGGGGATATCCGTCGATTGTGGCCAGAGAGTTATGCAGCATGACTTGATTCAGTCCTCAGTGATTCAGTCCTCAGCAATTCAGTCCTCAGCAATTCAGTCCTTAAAGTCTTTGCCGAGCAGCATACTTGCAAATGCATCATCCAAGATGAACTTACAAGATGGACTTACAAGATGGACTTACAAAATGGACTTACAAGATGAACTGAAACATGCGTTGATTTGAAACGAATTGAAAGTTGATTTGACGTCAACAGCCACTACTGGCAGCGCCCTGACGCATCACAGGTCTGGCGCTGTTGGCGTTCGGCCATGATGGTTGCAAGGTTCGATCGCCCCGTCAGCTTGAGCCGCCAATCTGCCCAAAGGCCGTAGGCCCAGTCCACGAGTGGCCCCAGTAAGGGCCATTGTGTTGCGGCATAAATCCAGCCCATGCCCAAGACCTTGTAGACTCGTCGAAAAACTTCGACATTTTTCACCGTTGAACCATCGGGCAGGACGGCATGAATTCGCCCCATGGCCATCTCAAAATCCACGCCGCCATTGTCCGCCGGGTCGTAGTCATCCGCTGTGATGTCAACAAAATCCACCAGGCCTCGCCCCGCATCTTGCCGGGTCAAAAACTTGACCTCCCGCAAACACAGCGGGCAGTCCCCGTCGTAGAGCAGGCGAATGCTCCAGGTGGGAATGAGAGCGTCGAGAGGGGGCTCGGGCGATCGATGGAGCGCGTTGGGGGGTGAGGAAGAAGCCATGGAGACGAATCGTGAGGGTGAATGGGCGGTGGCGAGTGGGTCTGGGACTTGGGTGGGGTTGAGCCTTGTCTTAGCAATCAATTTTGGGACAGGCAGGGGCTTTTGCATCACTTAAACTGCAGCGATCGGCCAGACAGGGCTGGGTGTAGATATCTTCGGTTTCTAGCGCTGGGGGGATCTGACCAAAAATCATCTCGCAGCTGAGGTCTTCAAAATTGGGCTTCATCGTAAAGGGAATGCCGAAGTCTTCTGTGAAAAATGTTTGGGTGGGCAGCTTGCAGAGGTTAATGCAAGTGCCAACGCAGCCCGCTTCCTCAAGATAGCGACATTTTTGAATATGAACACCGCTGCGCTGGACGTGAGTTGCGCCGGTGGCCGTCGTAATTTCGGCCTCTACCCAGTCGCAGGGGCCAATCAGCCAGACAAACAGCTTGCTGGCAAACCAGGCGTTGGCTTCGCAGACCCAGCGCGTCGGTGGGAACCCCGTGCGGATGGCCCAAGTGATGGGGGCGGGGACGAGCGATCGCAACACCAAGCCCACCAGCGATCGCTGCTCCTGGGCCGTGCGTCCCCGCGCCAACTCCATGGACAGCGCCACAAACCCTGCGTAGCCGCTCAGGGGAGTGGTTACGCCTGCTGCCTGGGCCATTTTGCGAGAAAACAGGCCAATAAACTGGCGATCGAGCCAACTATCGTGGTAAATCGTTTTGGTTGAATCCATCCCTAGGTTAACCGATGCAATATCTTCGATGCTATACGTGATGGGTCGGAAATGGCGAACGATCGGGGTCTGACCCAGGCTCGCAGCAATTTGGGATGGAGAAGGTTCGGAATGAGGATGGACGCAAGGGTTAAGATGGATGGGCGCGACACCGGGGTCTACAGCGACTGGGAGCCAAGCGCTCAAGCCGATAGCGCCGATGGATTGCAAGACGGGGGAATGCGTTGGAGATGTGGGAGTGGAAATGGCTCAAGTGTGGGACGCTCGGTTGTTGTGAGGGACGCTCAATCGGCCCGGCGGGTTGACGTGCTGGTGGATTGTCCAGGCGTGCAGGGTCTTTTTACCTATCAAATCCCGGCAGATTTGCCGGTGGCCGCAGGCGATATTGTGATGGTGCCGTTTGGATCACAGCAGTTGGGGGCGATCGCGCTCCGCTGCTACGATTGCCCGCCAGAATCTACCCAGTCCCAATCCACCCAGTCCCAATCCACCCAGTCCCAATCCACTCAGTCCCAATCCACTCAGTCCCAATCCGCCGAAATAGCCGTCGAAACCGAGAACTTGCGCCCCGTGATCGAAGTGATCGCCCAGGGCTTTTTCCCCCAGGGCTACTGGTCACTGCTCGAGCAGGTGGCGGACTACTATGCAACGCCGCTGATCCAGGTCATCCGTACCGCACTGCCGCCCAAGCTGCTCGGGAAATCGCGCCGTCGGGTGCGACTGAGTGCTCGAGCGATCGCCTCGGCCCAGGCTGAAATGCCAACGGTGAGTGCGATCGCCCAGGCTGTCCTCGCTCGGCTGCTGCAATCGAAACAGGGCAGCTACACCTGGCGCTACCTCAAACAACAGATTCCCGCCGCAGAGAAGGGACTGCGCGAGCTGCTGCGACTGGGCTGGATTGAAAGTTTTTTGGAGGCTCCAACCTCGTGTCAACCCAAGCTGCAGCGCGTGGTGACGTTGTTGCCCGAACCCTTAGCTTCTGAGCCAGCGTTCGAACGCTCTTTGTCTGGCAAATTGTCTTCCAAACAGCAGGAAGTGTTGGCCTTGCTGCGGCGGCAGGGGGGCGAGTTGCCCATGGCCCAGTTGCTAGCCCTGGGCCAAACGAGCGATTCGACGGTTCGGGCGTTGGCTCAGAAAAATTGGGTGGCGATCGAAACTCGAGAGGTGTTGCGTTTGGAGGGTACAGCGGTGACCGGTGGCGATCGGCTTCGTCCCGTGGCTCGCGATCGCCCCAAGGTGCTGACCCCAGAGCAAACTCGGGTGGTGGCCGAGATTCAGGCGATCGCAGGTTTCCAGTCCGTGCTGCTCCATGGTGTGACCGGATCGGGCAAAACGGAGGTGTATTTGCAGGCGATCGCGCCCATGCTCGATCGCGGAGCCTCGGCCCTGGTCTTGGTGCCCGAAATTGGCCTGACCCCCCAGCTAACAGATCGGTTTCGACTGAGGTTTGGCGATCGCGTCTGCGTCTATCACAGCGGACTCTCGACTGGGGAGCGTTACGACACTTGGCGACAAATGCTGCTGGGGCGGCCCCAGGTGGTGATTGGCACGCGATCGGCGGTCTTTGCCCCCTTGCCCCAGTTGGGCCTGATTATTTTGGACGAGGAGCACGACAGCAGTTTTAAGCAAGACCAGCCCATGCCCTGCTACCACGCCAGAACTGTGGCTCGCTGGCGAGCCCAAGCCCAAAATTGCCCGCTGATTCTGGGCTCCGCCACCCCCGCCGCCGAAACCTGGCACGCCCATGCTCCGTCCCAGATTCCTGGTTCATCCTCCGAACGATCCGAGCGATCAGGCCAGCCCGGTTCGACAGCTCGCTACCTGTCATTGCCCCAGAGAATCCACGCCCGCCCCCATCCCCCCGTCGAAATTATCGATTTGCGCGAAGAACTCCTCCAGGGCAATCGCTCGGTGTTCAGCCGTACCTTGCAACAGGCCATCCAAGACACCCTCGACAAACGCCAGCAGGGCTTGTTGTTCATCCACCGTCGGGGCCACAGCACCTTTGTTTCCTGCCGTAGCTGCGGTGAGGCGATCGCCTGCCCCCACTGCGATGTCTCCCTCACCTACCACCATACCCACGACCAGGCGCGACCCGTTTTGCGCTGTCACTATTGCAACTATGTCCAAGCCCATCCCAAACTTTGCCCGAGCTGTCAGTCACCCCAGCTGAAAAACTTTGGTAGCGGTACCCAGCGCATCGCCCAGGAACTCCAGCAGGTGTTCCCGCAACTGCGCAGCCTGCGCTACGACAGCGATACTACCCGCACCAAAGGCTCCCACCGTCGCTTGCTCGATCGCTTTGCCGCCGGAGACGCCGATTTTTTGGTCGGTACCCAAATGTTGAGCAAGGGGATTGACTTGCCCCAGGTAACCCTAGTGGGAATTGTGGCAGCGGATGGGCTGCTGCATCAGGCCGATTTTCGCGCCGCTGAGCGAGCTTGCCAGACCCTGCTGCAAGTAGCAGGGCGAGCGGGTCGGGGGGACGAACCGGGCCGAGTTATTTTGCAAACCTACCTGCCCGAGCATCCCGTGGTCACGGCGGTTCAGCAACAGTCCTACGGAGCATTTCTGGAAACAGAGCTGCGACAACGTCAAGAGCTGGCCTATCCGCCCCAGGGCAAACTGATTTTGCTGCGGCTGAGCGGCCCCTATGAGGGGGAGGTGATGGCGACGGCTGATCGCTTGGCTCAAGCATTGGAAGTTTTTGCCCAGGAAATTACGGGCCGGGAAATTACGGGCCAGGGCGTAATGGTTGAGGCCGCGATCGCCCCCGAAGCCTACCAGGTTCTAGGGCCAGCCCCCGCCGCGATCGCCCGCGTGGCAGACCGCTACCGCTGGCAACTACTCCTAAAGCTCGCCCCCACCTCCCATCTCCCTACCCCCCATCTCCCCAACACCGAGCAGTCGCTCCTGACCAAACTCATGCAACTACGTCAGAGTTGTCCAGCCAACGTTAGTTTGATGATTGATGTGGATCCGTTGTATTTAAATTAAGCGCGTTGACATCGAGTTAGGTTCACGATTCGGTAGTGCTCGTTCTTGATCATCGTTACCCAACGGATACTCAGTACTGCGGAGCCTAAGCGATTCCGACGAGTTGCTCGCTCAGCTCCCACATGCGCACTGCTTTGTTGGCATCCATGGCTTCGTCGGAAACCTCTTGGTCAAAGGCCTCTCGGCCTGTCTTCTGGCGGTTTCCCCAGCTCCAATAGACCCCAGACTTGTTGAAACCGGGATCGACGGCCACAGCGGCGAGGCGATCGCCCGCCAATTCCTGAGAAACATAGCCCTTGGTAATGTTCTTTTGGAACAGCGGAAAAATTACCTGGAACAGCTTCGGTGCATTGCGAAACAGCGGCGTATCGGCGACGCAGCCCGGATAAAAAGAATTGAATGTAATGCCTGTACCGGCATGGAAACGACGATGCAGCTCTCGCATCGTGAGAATGTTGCACAGCTTGCTGTCCTTGTAGGCCTTGCCCGGTTTGAACGTCTTGCCGTCAATCATGGCCACGGGAGACTTGAACCCCGCCTCGAAACCATCGAGATTACCTAGGTCTGGGGGAGCCGGAATCGGAATTTTGCCGCCCACTTCCTTCGGGTTTGCCGTGACGGTGCCCAAAATCACGAGGCGCTTGTCCGCTGCCGTCGAGTTTTGCAAATCTTCCAGCATCAGATTACACAGCAAGAAATGGCCCAAGTGATTCGTGGCGACGCTGAGTTCATAGCCGTCCGAGTTGCGGGCGGGCTGCTTGAGCTGGGGCATATAGACCGCCGCGTTGCACACAAGTGTACTCAGCTGCCTGCCGCTTTCGCGGAAATTTTGGACAAAGGCTCGTACACTGTCGAACTCGGCCAAGTCGAGCTTCATGATCGTGTAGCTGCCGTCGGCCATGCCAAGGGCTTTGGCGGCTTGCTCGGTCTTGGGCAAATCTCGACAGGCCATAATCACGTGGCAGCCGCGATCGGCCAAAGCTTTAGCCCCATAAAGTCCAACCCCTGAAGATGCGCCGGTTACGATGACCGTGCGCGGCTGATCCTGTGACATTTTCTTAAAAAGTGGTTGATGGTTTTGATCTATATCCTTCGGATCCTATACCACCGTTGCCATCCTCTTGCCGACTTGCAAAATCTCGTAGCCTTAACCATTTCACCAGAACCACTGAGAACGGGTATAAAATTCTCGGGAACTCTGGGCATACACAGCACGGATGAAATCCCCAGATGACACGGCAAAAACTGCTGCTAGCAAGCCTTGTGCTCGCACTGACGGGGACAGCTGCGACCCTGCGCATGCAGTTCCCCCCGGCCGAGATCCACTCGTCTGTTCGTACCACAGATCATCTTCTGCCTGGCACGAATGTCGGGCTCGATTTGAGCGACTGGCCCCAGCACTGTCGCAAACTGCGAAATCACTTGCAAGATCAACTTTCAAAGGCTACGGTCTATCAAAAGCGGCCAGTGCAGCCCTTTGTGGCTCCCGCATGGAAACTGCGATGGCAGGGAACGGTGCTGGCCATTCCGGCTGTGGATTATCACGAGTTGACCGTGCTGCACCGCGAGAGCGGCCAACGGGTGCTGGCCCTACAGACACGCAGGAGTGTTTCGATCGCCGAGGACACCGTCAAGCTGTTTTTCAGTCAGAGGCCTCCCAGCCAAAAGCAAAAACCGACTGAGGTGTTCCAGGTTGCCGCTCTCGAGGGGGTTGCCGAGCAGGCTATGCGGGGGCGACGGCGGCTCAACCCAAACCAAGGTGGTCTGCAACAGTTGTTGGAACAACGTTTGAGGCATCCGTCTATTTCTGGGACTACTTCTGGGACCATTACTCAGGATGATGTTCTGGAACTCGCCTATCGCCACGAAGCCGAAGACCTGTCCTGCGATCGAGCACAGTGGCAAGGGGACTTGCCGATCGCTCTGGCCCTCAAGCTTAAGCTGGAAACATCACAGGCCAGTGATTCAGGGGTAGTTGCAGTCTATCCTCGGGTGGGTAGCCTCGCGGGACGGGTGCTGCGCCGCCGCGTTGAACATCGTGATGAAAATTATGGTTTTGGCCGCGATCGCACCTCCCCTCGTACTTCCCTCCGCCCGACTCCCCGCACTGAATGGCAAATCCAACTCACCGACCCAAGTCAGACCGCGTTGTGGATTTCGTTGCCGGAGAACCACGCCAGTGCAGACGTTGGCCTGGGCACGGGCCAAGACAACTGGTGGGAAGCGCCCCGGCGTCCACTGTGGCTCGATGCGCTAGAAGCGGCGATCGCCAGCGATTCCCCAACGGCCTGGCGTCAGCTCGAGATGCACTTGACCGCCTCCCAGCTTTCGGAGAACAGCGTAAGATCAGTACAAAAAATCATTACGACGCTAGACGCCCTTCCGCCCCATGACTCCCGCTTGCCCGACGCCCTACACCCTGCTCCAACAGACCCCAAGACTGCGCGTGAGTGATGGAGCGCTCGTCCCCATGCTCGCGAGTTACGACAAAGCTCTGCTTATCTTGGTGTTGCCACAACTGGGGGATTTTGACAGTCTGGAATACGCGTGGTGGCTGGCACGGGAACACAAACAGTTGCAGATACATCAAATTATCGTGCGGGCCGTGGGTATTGGTGATCGCAAGGCAGGTTTACGATTTTGTCACTATACAGGTTTTTCGGCTGAGGCCTTGTTTGTCGATCCCCAGGCCGAGCTGCATCGGCAACTCAACTTATATCAAGGCCTGAACTGGAAACTGCCTGGATGGTCGCCGTCGCAAAATGCCTGGCTGAATCTGATGTTAATGTGCGCGGGCATGGGCAGCCCTGGAACCTTAGCGGAAGTGCTGCGGGGCTATCGAGGCGATCGCCATGCCCCACAGCTGATTGCCCCGGATGAGGTCGTTGAGGTCAAACCCCTGCCGCCGATCCAGGGCTCAATGTTTGATCGGGTTGGCGGCTCTGGCTTTCAGCGACCGTTTGAGCTAGCGACGTTGCGACTGCGCAACATGGCAGAGAGCTTGGGTCATTGGCAAACCTATGTGCCGAATGCTGCCTATTTGACCCAGCGGGGTGGGACGTTTCTGTTTGGAGCGGATGGCCAACTTTTGTATGAGCATCGCGATCGCGGCATCCTTGGCTTTTCCCAAACCATGAGTCGTCCGCTGTCGTTTCTGTCCCAGGTGAACCTGATGTAGTGATGAGTTTTAAGCTTTCAGAGGCGATCCTAATTATAAAGATTCAAAATAATTTTTCTTGAAAAAACAAGTCGGAAGCTTTTCTGCCGGGTTGTTCTTTTAGCATAGGAGTAGTCTCATGTGAGTCAGTAATGGCCAGCCAAAAATGTCTCGACGTCTAGAGCGGCTATTACGGATAGATGAGCTGCTACGACGCAACCTGCGTCAGACCGCAGAAAGTCTGGCGCTGGAGCTAGAGTGCAGCGAAAGAACGGTGCGTTCTGAGCTGGAATTTCTGAGAAATCGCTATGCAGCCCCCCTCTGCTATACAAAGACTCAAGGATGGCACTATACCGATCCCTATTGGCGCTTGCCGACGGTTCCGTTGACCCAGGGAGAGTTGTTTGCATTGACGTTGGGGGCCAGGATGTTGGGGGCCTATGCGGGGTCGGCCTATCAAAAGTTATTGGAAGGGGCGATCGCTCGGTTGGCGGAGCGGTTACCAGAGCCGATCTGGGTAGATTTGCAACAGTTGGCGCAGGAGAATGTCTTGGTTCGGGGCGGGGCGGAACTCAACCTTGACTCGGAGATCTGGCAGGGGCTGGAGGAGGCGTGTCAGCAGAAGCGGCGGGTGTGGATGCGCTATGGCACGCCGGGGAAGGAGGTCTCCGAGCGTGAGTTGGATCCCTATGTGTTGCATTTCTCTAGCAATAATCCCTATGTGACGGGCTGGTGTCATCTTCGAGGGGAGGTGCGCTGGTTTCGGGTCGATCGAATTGTGGCGCTGGAACTGCGGCCAAAGCGGTTTGAGATTGATCCAACGTTTGATCGGGAGGCCCATTTTGCGGATGCGTTTCAGCATGAGGTGGGTGGGGCGGCGCAGGAGATGGCGATCGCCTTTGATGCTCGGACTGCGCCATACATCCGGGAGCGACGTTGGCATCCCACCCAGGTCATTGAGGAATGCCCGGATGGCGGACTGGTATTGCGGTTTGTGGTGAGGGGGTTGGGTGAGGTGAAACGGTGGGTATTGTATTACGGGGCGGGGGCGAGGGTGTTGGGGCCGCCGGAGCTGGTGGAGATGGTGAGGGCGGAGTTGCAGGGAATGAACGCGTTGTATCAGGAAGTTAAGTAATGAACTTTTTAGAGATTCAGTTTGGAATTGGTGGGACGACGAAAATATTATCCTCTGACCATGGATATGCACTGTATTCAGCCATCAAAAAGGCCTTACAGCAGGTCGAAATGGCTCCGCAGGATATACCGGAGGACGTGAAACTTTGTAGTGTGCCGGGTATTCCGATCGAGAAGGGAAAAATCCATTTGCATAAGAAGTCCCGAGTGCGGTTGCGTTGCCCAGCGGATCAGGTTCAAGCTTGGTATCGGCGGTTGCAGAATCAGGAACTCAGTATTCAGGGCCATAGGATTCGATTGGTCAAGCCTCGGCTGATGTTGCCGGAGGCTTCGGAGGCTTTGAAGGCGAGGATGGTGACTTTTAAGTTAGAGAAGATTGATCATCCTGAGTTACCACGCTATTTTTTGGAGTCTTGTCAAAAGGGTTTGGATCGTCTGGAAATCAAGGGTAATGCTGTATTTATTCCGAGTGATGCGGATGGAAATCTTGCCCGTCGGACTTTGCAGGTGAGGGATAAGAAGATTGTGGGGTTTAGTGTTGCGATCGAGGGTTTGAGTGAGGCTGATTCCTTGAAGCTGCAATGGCATGGCTTGGGTGGACGACAGCACTTTGGCTGTGGCTGGTTTTATCCGGTGAAGGAGGAATCTGATGATTTCCAATAAAGCACCCTCTAAAACGGCACAGCCCAAGACTCCAGAGCTGATGCCGAATATCCTGCTGGCGAAGTCGTCCATGCCAGGGATGAAGGATTGGACGGGAAGCTGTCATCTCGTCGGTCACACGGCGGCGGTGTTGCAGTCAGTGACAATCCTTGTCGATACATTGAAGGATTTCTGGATTTCACAGTTTGGCTTATCTTGCAGTTTTGAAGAACTGCGGGCGACGGCCCGATTAGCAGCCTACCTGCACGATTGGGGTAAAGCGAATAACCATTTTCAGATGGTGGTGCGAAATGATTTGAAGTCATTAGACCCAGAATACAGACGCAATCCGATGCAGCAACCGCAGATGATTCGTCACGAAGTGGCTTCCGCCTTGCTTGCTTGGGATTTTCGTGAGTGGCTTCAGCAATGTCCAAATGCGGATTTTATGACGGCCTTGGCTGCTGCGGGTGGGCACCACCTCAAGATGGGTGGAAAACAAGGAAAGGATACGGGTGAATTTGGGGAGCTGCGAGATGGTTCCGGTGAAACCGGGATTCACTGGTATGTTTGTCATCCCTATTTCAAAAAACTGATCCGATATGGAATACGAACCTTGGGACTGCCGAGGGAGGTAAGAGTCAAGGGAATTAAGTCTTGGTGGGATGTTCAGACAGTCAAGAATAAGCGTTTTGAGATTCTCGATGAGGCTTTTGCTGACTGGGAGCCGGATGAGGCTTTATTGGCAGTCGTGAAAGCGCTGCTAATCGCCGGGGATTCGATCGGGTCGGCTTCATCTCAATCCAGCATTAATCTCCAGGAATGGATGGTGAAGGAGCTTGAGCAACGACTGACGATCGAAGACTTGCAAAAAGTGATCGATGCGAGACGCGGGCCACACGAACTTCGGCCTTTCCAAGTTGACTTGGGCAATTCGTCGAAACGGGTGACACTAGCAAGGGCAGGCTGTGGGACAGGAAAAACCTTGGGGGCTTACAACTGGGCTAAAACTCGTGCCGTAGGCCGCAAGTTATTTTTCTGTTATCCAACAACGGGCACAAGCACTGAAGGCTTTCTAGATTATGTCCAGGATGAAGTTGAATCGGTGTTGCTTCATTCGCGGGCCAATGTTGACCTCGAAATGGCAACGACAGGAGAAGAAGGCGAGAACGGTGCCGAATGGACGATCGATGATGAAACCGGAAAGCTCATCCAAGTTCATGAAAACGAAGCAGCGAAGAAGCTGGATTCTTTCAAAGCCTGGGGGCCGAAGGTCAGCGTCTGCACTGTCGATACGGTGCTTGGACTGCTGCAATGTAATCGTCGTCCGATATATTGCTTTCCGTCGATCGCGCAGGCTGCTTTTGTCTTCGATGAGGTGCATTGCTATGATGAGGCGCTGTTTGGGGCGTTGCTGCGGTTCCTAAAGTTGGTCAAAGCGCCTGTGTTGCTGATGTCGGCTTCATTTTTGCCTTGGCAGCTTCAGGCGATCGAGGATGCGGTCGGTGAATCGGTTGAGATTGTCCAAGGTCCAAAAGACTTAGAAGAGAAGCCGCGCTACCGTTTCAACCTCAAAGAACAACCAGATTGGGAACGGGTTGAGCAGGAAATGGGTGCTGGTGGCAAGGTGCTTTGGGTTTGCAACCAGGTGAATGTGGCGATCGCGGTTTACCAGGAAGCCCAGCGGCGCGGGTTGAACTCAGTCCTGTATCACAGTCGGTTTCGCTATGAGGATCGGGTCGTGCATCACCGGGCTGTGGTGAATGGCTTTAAGCGGGATAACCCGCCGATTTTGGCGATCGCCACTCAGGTGGCAGAGATGTCACTTGATTTGTCGGCAACGCTGTTGGTCACACAGATTGCTGACCCGGCAGGACTGATTCAGCGGCTTGGTCGATTGAACCGTCAGTATTGTGGACACACCTTGGATGCGATGTTTTACCCGCCGGAAAGTCACTATCCCTACGAAGAAGACGTTCTCAAACAGGGCGCGAAGTTGATTGAGTCATTTAGTGGGGAGGTGAATCAGGCGCAGCTTGCGGCCTGGCTGGAGCAGTCTAATGAGCAGGGGAAGCCCAAGACTCGCATGGTGTTGCTCGATGGGAAGTGGCGAACCTATCCGGCGGCATTGCGGGAAGCGGGCTATACCGTGACAGCACTTCTGGATGTGGACAAACATCATTGGCAGGGGGCAAAAACATCTGATCTGGCACGGTTTGCGGTGCCGCTGGCAGCGAAGAAGACTGCCCATTGGGAACGGCATAAAAAAGGTTATCCGATCGCGCCCAAGGAGGAATGGCGTTATTCCAGAAATATTGGTGCTCAGGAGGTGAAATGAGTCATGGCTGAATTTACGATATCAATTTTCGATCCTAATACGCTGCTACCCCATCGGGCAGGCATTGCGGGTTTAGCATTGGCGTTGTCGGTACTGAATCCCAAGGATGCGCCGTTGACTTGGGTAGTGACAGAAGACTCAATCAAGTTGGTTTGGGAGGGGAACGATCGAGAAGTTGTTAAATGGCTGCTCGATCAAACCTATCAAGTCACCAAGGACGGCTATCTTGATGTACCTGCGCTCAACTTAGATGTCCAAGGGCATTACACGTTTACAGAGGGGGTTTTATCGACGTTTTTACAGCATAGTAAACAACGTAGTCGTGATTCGGTTGGGGTTGCTAAAGCGTTCTCGATCGAGGAAGGACAGCCAGAAATTAAGGTGGAATTTCGTCCGCTTCTGAGTTGCTACTACACGGGCGATCTGAAGGAAGCTTTTAATAGTAAAGGGATTTTCAAGCAGGAGATCTCACTCAAAGGGCATCACTTGCCTGGATTGGTCGAATGTTTTGTGAATGGCGCTTACCAAGAGTCTCCAGAAGGGTTTTTGGCACTGTTGTTTCTGCCCTTAGCTTGTGGATATTACCGATTACCGGGTTTCCGCATGGCAGTTGTGATCCCGGAGGTGCTCAATCTCAAGCAATGGGTGAATCGACGTCAAGCACTTTCCGGTCGAACCTATCGAAATTTCCGTAGCAGCGGGGCCGGTGAATCGGCTTTGCACTTCTTGCTTCAGGAAAAGCTGCTCGAAGATGCCAAGTTGGAACGGGTTAAGTACTGTGAGGTCTACCAACTGGGAAAACAAACCTGGGATGCCAATCAGTCTTATCTCAAGCAAGCGGTCTATCGCGTTGAAGTCGAGGATCAAATTCTCGAACTCTACGACGCGGCGATTCAGTTCTTTCCAGTCAAGGTGAAACAAACTGATAAGGGGGAGAGCTGGCTAGCAATTTCTAAGGTTTTGCCTTGGATTTGCGACAACTTAGTTGCTGGAAAGGCTTGGTATGCTGGATTTTTTGAGTTTCGCAAACGTAATGAAATGTATGAACGTGGAGGACTAGTTGATATGACCAATACATTAGCGGACAAAGAGAAAACACTGTTTGACACAGTGCAGGGGGCTTTTAGTGCCTACTTGCGTGGACAGATTGTTCAGGCACAAAAGCAAGGTCGTAAATTAGATTACGGTCGGGTCACAGATAAAGTAATTTATCGAATGCAACGCCCTAGTACACAGCAAGAGTTTGCAACTGTCTTAGTTGATTTCTTGAGCCAATTCCGGAGTAAATCATCTCGCGGTGTCGGCTTGGAAGTTTATCAATGGCTGCACGGTGAGAACTGGCGGCAGGCGAGGGATTTGACGCTCCTAGCAATCGCCACCTACACCAGCAAAAAAGGTGACGCCCTTGACGGCCAGGATGTTCCGATCGAGTCTTCGCCGGAATCTGAAGAATCAGATGTTTACGAGTTTTCTACTTAATCCACTCACTACAATTTCTTAGGAGCTTGAATCATGTCAAAGCATTTATTTATCACCGTTGTCACTCCGACTGCTGTTGCCGCAAATAACCGAGGTGAAGGCGATGGCAGTACACTGTCAACCTTGCAAAAAATCACCCGTGGCAGTGAGCAGTATACGACCGTGAGTGCCGAAGCAATTCGTTGGGGATTACGGGAATATTTCCAGAATTCTGACGAAAAAGCGACCAACCGAACATTTAACCCGGACACTGATAAGTACACGCTGAAAAACGAGCGCTTTAGTGCAAAAGAGTTCATTGATGATGATCTCTTCGGTTACATGGACGCAAAAAAGGGAAGGATAATGAAGACGCTACTACCAAGCGACGCGGTGCGCTGGAAGTTAGTCGGGCAATCAGTCTTGATCCCTATTGGGGCGACATCGCTTTTGGCTCGAAGGGTGGCGAGAAGAATAAAACCTCGATCCATAGCACCGAAGTTCATTGCACTGCCTATCAATACACTGTGGCCCTGACCCCAGAGAGCCTGAAAGACCCCAAGCGGGCGATCGCGGCGCTGGAATCAATTTCGGCTGTACGGCACGTTGGTGGTAATCATTCCCGATTCCTGTATGATTTTCGTCCTGAGTCGATCATCGTCCGCATCACCGAAGACCCTAGCCCGTGGATTATGGACTGTTTCAAGCGAGTTGGCGATAGCGTGGGCTGTGCGCGCCTTGTGCGTTTAGTTGAAGTGGGTGATGTGAAGGCGAATGAATTAATTGTTGCGGGAGAGATTGCGGATACACCTTATGGAGACCGGCTTCAAAAACTAGGCGTGAAAGTCTGCCGTGGTGTCAAGGAGGCGATCGCCCTGGCGAAGCAATCCCTAGAAGTAGGAGTGAAGGCTTAATGCAGCTTTATCTAGAATGTCCCTGCACAAGCTTTCCCAGGAGCTTTGCACGGGATTTTAAGGAAACCTATCGCTATCCACCGCCCTCTACTGTCTATGGGATGCTCCTTTCCCTGGTGGGGGAAGTGAATATGATCGTCCATCTAGGCGTGAAAATCGCGATCGGGATAATTGGTGAGCCGCCACCAATTTCTCGGATCGTGCGAAAACAACGCCACCACAAGTTCGGTGTCAAGCATTTGGGCACTTACCCAAGCAGCCAGTTTTCCAAACCCAATCACCATGAATTGCTGACTGATGTGCGGTTTGTCGTGCAGATTGATTCGAGTGCGGAAACAGCGACGGTGAAGCTGGTCGATCGTGTGGCGATCGCGCTTTCGACACCGGAACAGATCTCACGTTTTGGCGGATTGAGCATTGGTGAATCTTGGGCAATGCTCAATGGGGTGCGGGCCTATCGCGAAGACGATGGTGCCGTCCGTTGGCTAACGCAGGATAAACGTGGGCTGATCGGTCTACCAATTTGGATTAACCGGGAGACTACACAGGGGACATTTGCTCGATTCACACTCGCTGATGATTTTACCGATGATTGCTTCGTGCCAATTACAGCACCGGCAGCCCCCGTCAAAGCGACAAAAGCCAAGACCACCCGCAAGCCAAAGGAAAAATAAGCGATAAACTGAGGGGGTAGAGAATTGTCTCTATTCCTCGCTTTCCCTATGAACCATATCAATATGCCCTCAGCCGACCTCAAGCAACAAGTCACACAGTTGCCCGTGCATGATCGACTGGAATTAATCCAAACGGTCGTAACTTCATTGCAATCGCAATCGATCGCGCCGGAGTTTTCGTTAGGCGAGGTTCAGCAACCTCTCTCACTCTCGACAATTCGCAATAAGGTGAATCAATTGGGGACTGATCCTGAGGAGCCGACGTTGGAAGAGCTGAGCCAGCTTGTGCGTAAAGTTCGTCAGGAGGCTTAACGCGCTTCTCCTTTCAAAATCCCAATGATTGTCCGAGTGACAAACTCTAATGCTTGTGGCACTGGATGCAAGGGCAAATATTCGACGATATGCTGCTTCGCCCGATCGTATGATCCAAACCGCCAAATCTCCCCGGTTGAGACTGCTCCGTATAAAATCGGACTTTCACTTTCGACCCAACGATCGAGGGCAATCATCTCCACCGCAAGTTGGGTAAAGCCTTTGGTCAAGTCTGACTGTTTTGCTTCAATGATTAGTAGACTACTGGGACTCGGAATGTAGTAGTCCAGCGATCCTTTTAACCAGTTACTGACATTAACTGCGTACTCAATGTTGATTGAATAATCAAACTGGTCGCAGATCTGATCGATCAATGGAAAGATTAATGCTTCTCGTCTGGCTTGTTCGGTAGTGGTGTTTACCCGCTTTAATCGCCGTCGCATACTTTCTGAGAGGGTTTCTAACCAATCGAGTTCACCTTTGTAGCAGGGAAGATCATCCCGATCGCTGCGTTCGATCGTGCAGCCTAAATCCGCCAAGATTTCCTCAGGCGCATAGGGCAAATCGAAGTATCGACTAAAGGTATAGGATTCATCGGAATTTAAGACTTTTGGCATAATTCTCGATTTTCCAGTTGCAGCCACTTCATTCTAGCGAACTCTTCGAGCAAGGCAGATTAGTAATTTCGTACCCGGAAACGTTTCTTCCGGGGTGATCGTGCAAGGTGGAAAGAATCAACCTTGTCGGTACTTACCCATGAATACGATCGCTCGATTACCCCAGCCCGAAACCATCAAAGTCTCGGCGCTCCATGCCTATGCCTATTGTCCTCGGTTGTTCTATCTAGAAGAGGTGGAGGCACTGTATACCCAGGATGCGGCGGTGTTTGCGGGGCGGAAGTTGCATGAGGAACTGGAGGAGCAGGAGGATGGAACCTGGGAGGATTTGTTTCTCGAAAGTGTGGATCTGGGTCTGCGGGGGCGGGTGGATGCGTTGCGTCATCGGGATGGGCAGGTAATTCCCTATGAGCATAAGCGGGGGCGCTGTTACAGGGACGAGCAGAAGCAGCCCCAGGTTTGGGAGAGCGATCGCCTCCAGGTACTGGCCTATGCCTATCTGCTGGAGATGGCGCTGGGGGTGACAATCCAGGAAGGGCGGGTTCGCTACCATGCCGATAATGTATTGGTGCATGTGCCCTTGGATGATGCGGCGAGGGCCTGGGTGCGGGAGATGATCGATCGGGCGAGGACGCTGCGGAATTCGACTCACAGACCGCCTGTGACGGATAATGAGCGGCTTTGTACGAGATGTTCCCTTGCGCCTGTCTGTCTGCCGGAGGAGGCGAGATTGGCCCATGATAAAGAGTGGCAGCCTGTGCGGTTGTTTCCGGAGGATGACGATCGCATTGTTCTCCATGTGTTGGAGCCGGGGACAAGGGTGGGGCGGACGGGGGAGCAGATTAAGGTTTTGCGGTGCGGAGAGAAGAAGGCGGAGGTGATTCCGGCGCGGCAGGTGGGGCAGATTGTGTTGCATAGTTTTTCGCAGATTTCGACGCAGGCGTTGCATTTTTGTTCGGATCAGGAGATTGGGGTGCATCTGGTGTCGGGGGGTGGCAGGTATTTGGGGAGTTTTGATTCGCGGCAGGGGAGTATTCAGCGGCGAATTGCGCAGTATGGGGCGTTGGTGCAGCCGGAAGTCTGCTTAGGGTTGGCGCGTCAGTTGGTGGTCTGTCGGGGGCGAAGTCAGCGGAAGTTTTTGATGCGGGGTTGTCGGGGCCGGGTGGTTCCGGAGTTGACGGCGGCGATCGCACAGATGAAGGCAGTGCTGAAGCAGGTGGGGAAGGCGGAGAGTTTGGGTTCGTTGTTGGGGTTGGAGGGAAATCTAGCGGCGACTTATTTTGGGGTGTTTGATCGTTTATTGAAGGATGTGGCGGCGGAGTTGCGGTTTGATGGGCGGAACGTCGGCCTCCGAAGGATCGAGTGAATGCGTTGTTGAGTTTTGGCTATGCGATGTTGATGAAGGATGTGATGAATTCTGTGTTGGCGGTAGGGCTGGAGCCTGCCTTAGGGTTTTATCATCAGCCGCGTACTCAGGCTCCGCCGTTGGCGTTGGATTTGATGGAGATTTTCCGGGTGCCTTTGGTGGACATGATTGTGGTGGCGTCGTTGAATCGGGGGATGTGGGATGCGAGTGAGGATTTTACGATTCGGGGCCAGCAGGTTTGGTTGAGTGATGCGGGGCGGCGGAAGTTTGTGAAGCTTTATGAGGAGCGGAAGGGGGAGTCTTGGAAGCATCCGGTGACGGGTTATTCGTTGACCTATCGGCGGCTGATTGAGTTGGAGGTGAGGCTGTTGGAGAAGGAATGGATGGGTGAGGGTGGGTTGTTTGGGCAGTTGGTGGTGCGGTAGTGATATGGCGGAATTACGGCATGAGTATCTGATTTGTTATGACATTCGCTGTCCGAAGCGATGGCGGAAGGCGTTTAAGTTGTTGAAGGGGTATGGGGTGTCGGTGCAGTTGTCGATTTTTCGGGTGGCGTTGAGTCAGCGCGATCGCGAGAAGTTGCGGTGGGAGCTGGCAAAAATTCTGAAGCCTGAGGATGCGATTTTGCTGGTGGGGTTGTGTCATCGGTGTTGTGAGCGGGTGCCTTTGTATAACCGGGAGGGGGTTTGGGAGGAGCTGCAGCCGAGTTTTCGGGTGATTTAGCAGGGATCGGTGGCTGTGGAGGTGGGGATAGGGGTGCGATCGATTGGAGTTCCTTTGGGAAGGAGATGATGGGGTGGAAGGGGGTGCGATCGATGCTTGTGGATCTGCTAGAATGTCCTGAAGATGACGGTTTGGGTGTTTTTTTGAGGTTGTGTTGTATGGCTTTTGGGTGGCTTTTGCGAGGTTGCTTCTCGATGATGGGGGTATGCTTGCAAGGTTGCTTTAGAGGGCTTATGCAGCAGGCCTTTCAGGGCGCGCCGTGCCGAAACCATTGATGCCGTAAGGCGTTGAGCACTCGGCAACAGATATTTGACCCACTCCTTTGATCTCAGGCTCCGCCGGGGCTACAACCACATCTTTCTTGACACTCCCCAGGCCTAAAGGGACGGGGATTCTTCTTTCATAGACGTGACTTTCCCCAATTGCCCAGAAGCAACTGACAAAGAGGTCTCATCTCCAGAAGCGTTCGGATCTTCGATCCAAGTTCCCGTATGCCCTACGGTACTTAATCCCACAGAGAGGATATTCAACGCTGCATTGTGGTCTCTGTCTAGCTCGCACCCGCATCGACAAATATGGGTGCGAGTGGACAGTGACTTTTTCACTATCGTTCCGCAGCTTGAACAAGTCTGAGACGTGTATTGAGGCGGGACGGCAACCGTGACCCGACCAAACACGACGCCAAACCGTTCCACCCAAACTCGGAACTGATACCAACCGGCATCAGAGATAGACTTTGCTAGACAATGGTTTTTGGCCATGTTCTTGATCCTCAAATCTTCGTAGGCAATCAAGTCGTTAGACTGAACTACGCACCGTGCCAATTTCACAGCATGGTCTTTACGTTGCCTGCTTATCTTGAGGTCAAGCTTCGCCAAGCGAACCCTAGCGTTTTGTCGGTTGTTGCTCCCTTTCTGGGTTTTTGAGAATCGACGGGACAGCTTCTTTCTGCGCTTCTCAGCTTTCCGTAGAAATCTAGGATTCGGTTCCTTTTCACCATTGGAATCAGTGTAGAAATCTTGCAATCCCATATCCAACCCCATGGTCCGACCCGTGGGTTCTAGATACTCTTCCCGGTCTACTCGAACACAGAATTGAACATAGTAGCCGTCTGCTCTACGAACCAACCTCACCCGTTTAATCAGTTCCACAGGATAGAACGCCAAGTCATGAGAGCCGATTAATCTCAGATCACCAATTCCGCATTTATCCGTGAATCTAATCTTCTTGGGGCTCAAAAACTTCCACCCTGACGTTTTGTATTCCACAGAGCGAGAGTGTTTCTTGAACTTTGGGAACCCAACCGGATGAACTCCTTTCTTGCAGTTGTTGTAGAACTTAGAAATCGAAATCCATGCCCTGTCTGCCGCTGCCTGCCTAGCCATCGAGTTCAGGCTATTAGCAAACGGGAATTCTTTAGCCAAAACAGCACAGTACTTTTGCAAGTCATTTTGACCTGTCCCTTTGGCATCCATCCACAATCTCACCGCTTTGTTCCTGATGAACTGAGCAGTTCTAATTGCTTCGTCAATTGCAACGACTTGCTGGCTATTTGTTCTGGCTTTGAATTCTAGAACAAGCATTGTCTAACCTCCATGCTAAAGTTATACAGCCACCAGATATCTAATGTCAAGATGAAATTCAAATCCAATCAAAATATCGTCTATAACTGCCAGTATCACGTTGTATGGTGCGTCAAATACCGTCGAAAGCTTTTGACCGGGGATATTGAAACTAGGCTTAAAGAAATAATTCAAGCTGTAGCCGATGAATGCCGCTTTGGGATTTCGGAAATGGAGACCGATAAAGACCATATTCATCTACTAGTTAACTGTGATCCTCAATTCGGAATTCACAAATGCGTTAAACGAATGAAAGGTCGCAGTTCCAAAATCTTAAGAGACGAGTTTCCACACTTGAAAACTCGTCTCCCGTCGCTATGGACTAATTCGTACTTTGTTGCAACTGTCGGTGGTGCTCCAATTTCAGTCCTTAAGCAATATATTCGAGATCAGCAGCATAAATAATTGCTCCCTGTGGTCGCGCGGCTTATATCCCCATGTCTGAAGCCAGGGGCTTTACGCCGATCTCCGGTAAAACGCTTCAACCGATATATTCGTTACCTACAACCACAACCCAAACCACTACCCACAATGCCGCGCTGCTCTAGCCAAGCTGCCACCCGCAAAATCTTTGCCTCCTGGTAAGCCGCCCCAATCAGTTGCACACCCAACGGCAATTTCTGCCCTGCTAGCCATACCGGCACCGAAACCACCGGCAGACCCACGAACGAAATCGGTTGTGTATACAGTCCTAGGTGAGGTCTCACCGCCATGACCTCACCGCCGATCTCCACCGTCGCTTGTCCAATCGGCGTCGCGGCACAGGGCGTCGTCGGAGCCAGAATAACATCCACCGTCTTGAACAGCTCCCGTAGCCGATCGCCATACCAGCGCCGAAACTTCTGCGCCTGCAAATACCAAGCATTTGGCACCAGTGCTCCTGCCAAGAATCGATCGCGAGTTGCCGGATCAAAATCCTGGGGTCGCCGCCGCAAATTTTCTAAATGCACCAGCCCCCCCTCGCTCGCCGTGATCACAAACGCCGCCGCCCGTGCCTGGGCCGCCCCTTCAATTTCCACCTCGCGATCGACTCCCAATTCCATCGCAATTCGCTGTACCACCAACTGTGACTGAGGTGTTCCACCCGACTGGAAATAGCCACCGGCGATCGCTAACCTGATCCCTTCAATCCCTTCATTCAGCCGAGGCAGACAAGCGTCCGGGGGGCGATCGCAACAAATCGGATCCCGTGTATCTTGACCCTGCAACAGATCAAACACCAGCGCCAAATCCCGCACCGACCTGGCCAACGGCCCAATGTGATCCAAACTGCTCGCCAGCGGAAACGTCCCCGCCCGTGACAAGCGGCCATAGGTGGGCTTCAGGCCAAACACACCGCACAGGGCCGCAGGTACCCGAATGGATCCGTTCGTATCGCTGCCCAAAGCCAGCGGCACCAGCCCCGCCGCCACCGCCGCCGCTGACCCGCCCGAGGATCCCCCCGCAATCCGACTGAGGTCATGGGGATTGTGGGTCGGGCCATAGTGGGCATTTTCGGTGACAAAGCCGTAGGCGTATTCATCCATGTTGAGCGCCCCCACCAGGATCGCCCCAGCTGCCTTGAGGCGAGCGATCGCCGTCGCATCCTGTGCAGCGGGGCGGGCCTCGGCCTGGATCTTTGACCCCGCTAGGGTGGTTACGCCTGCAATGTCAAACAAATTTTTGACCGCAAAGGGGACTCCCTCGAGTGGTAACTCTGGACCTCCCTGGCCCGATGCCCGCAGATGATCGAGCGCTTGGGCCGTGGCGATCGCCGCTTCTGCCAAGACCGCCGTAAAACAGTTCAAGGCCGGGTCGCGCTCCGCGATGGTCGTTAACGTCTGGGCGACGAGAGCTTGGGTTGTCATTTCGCCTTGGCTGAGGGCAAGGCGAAGGGCTACGGCGTCAGGGTGGGTCATCGGGATCCTTGCATTTTTTTCCTGAATTTTTATTCCTGAGTTTCTATTCCTAAGGCTCGAAGCGGGGAGCTGGATCCAAGCTTGGGGGAAGCTCCCAGGTGAGTAGCGGGCCTGCCAGGGCTGCCAGCATCAGCCAGTTTTGCCCCACAGCTGCCACGGATTCTGGGGGAAGTTGCAGGTCAAGCTGCTGGGCCAGGGCTTGAACCAGCTCTAGGCAGAGCGCAAGGCTTTCGGTAGACTCAGGGCCTTCAGGATGGGACATGGGCGATCGCGACCAAAGAGGACAAAAACAAAAGGGGACAAAAATAAAAAAGACAAAATACGGTGTCTATACGGGTGTCAGTGTAGGTCTTGGGCGTCGATCTCGGGTGCGGGTCTTGGGCGTCGGTCTTAGGCGTGGGTCTTAGGCGTGGGTCTTAGGCGTGGGGGGTCAAACCCATGCTGATTCAAGCCCTTGCCTCACTTATTCATTTTTCTTTATTGAGACTTTAGTCTTTCTGCAATGCCCGCAAAATTACTCAAGCCTAGACAGGCTGTGGGATCTGGGGATATTTCCGTAGTAATCCGAAAGACCATGGATGTTTTTTTGCAAAGAACAAGAGAAATTGCTTGCCATGAGTAATATTTTGTACATAATGGTTATAGATGCACCCTGAGTTGACCCCCGGCGATGAGCTGGGGTTTTTTCTTCCCGTCACCCTTGGACTGCGTTTTGCTGCGATCGCATAAATCCTCGCATCCCTGATTGGCAGGGCAGAGTTGATTCAACAGCATTGACGTTCTCCGAGATCATATCCCCAACCTACTCGCGACTTCCGCAATTTTGTCCGCGATCGAGCTTCTCCGTATGTCGATTTTGCATGTTTTGCTTTGGGAGATGCAATCGACCGTACGGAGATGGCCACATACTGAATACTGAGATCTGAATACTGAGATGATGTCCATCTGAAGTCCACTCGGATTCAGGCCCTAGGGCACTTGTAAAACCGAAACGCGAGCCTGCATACTCGTAAAGTTCGCGCTAGAAGTCAGGCTGAGTGCTATGAACTTGCGATCTGTGCGAGGGCTATCCCCTTCCAAAAGATTTTCCCAGATTTCGCCGCTGGTGCTCTGGAGCCGACGACTGCTGACGTTGGTTGTTGCGTTCAACTATGCCCTGGTGCTATTTGATCTGAGCTACGTCCCCTGGCGCAATTTTTGGCTCCACGGCACAGTGCAGGTGGCTGGTATCAAGTTGCAAGTGCCCTTTGTGACGCGGGTGACGCCACTGTACGATCGGATCAAGGGCATTGAGCCAAACCGTGAAACGGACCAATATTTGCACCGGGTCGATCGGCTCAAACGTGAGCTTGCCGATGAATCCGGAGCGGGGATTCGCCCAACCCTTCAGGTGCTGCGAACCTCTAGTGCGGAGATCATTGAGGAAAATCCCTTCGGGGCAGTGGGTAAATCTGGCACGCTGGAAAAAATTAAGAACCGGATGCGCGATCGCACCGGTCTCGACTCCGCCAAACAAGCCTTCGATCAATTCTGGAGCACCGACAACCTCACGCCCCAGCGTCGGTCGGAAGAGTTGGCCTTTTTCGACCAAAAAATCCGTCCCTTGATCGAAACCAACTACTACCGGGGCATTGGCGAAAATGGCAAATTCGTCGATCGCTTCTGGCGCGTTGATCTTTGGTTTCAACTGTTCTTTGGCCTCGAACTGCTCAGCCGGGTTTATGGGATCAAGCGCCGTCACCCGAGTTTGGGCTGGCGCGAGGCCCTGCTCTGGCGCTGGTACGATCTGGTGCTGTTTTTGCCGCTATGGCGTTGGCTGCGGCTATTGCCCCTGCTGGTGCGGCTCCAGTCTTCGCGCCTGCTCGACCTCGAACCGGTGCGCAGCCAGGTCAGCCGAGGGTTTGTGGGCGTTTTTGCGGGCGAGCTGCTCGAAGTGATCGCGATTCAAACCATTAATCAACTTCAGGCTGGCGTGCGGCGGGGGGATTTAAAGTCGCTGCTCAATGCCACACAAAATCCCTACGTTGACCTCAACGACACCAACGAAATTGAAGTCTTAGCCCGACGGCTGTCAGAAATCTTGGTCTATCAAGTTTTGCCCAAGCTTCAACCCAACCTGGAGGCGCTGCTGCAGCAAAATTTGCTCCATACGCTCCAAAGATTGCCTGCTTACACCATGCTGCAAACGCTGCCCGGCTTTAACCTGGTGCCCAATCGGTTGACCCAGCAGTTGGCTTCAGGCTTTTCCCAGGCACTCACGACCGTTTCCCAGGGCACCTATGACACCCTTGCCGTGCAAGATCCCGCCGCCGCCAACCTGACGGAGCAGTTGGTGCGCCAATTTACCCTTGCCCTGACCGAAGCCCTGTCTGACCAAAATACGCTTCAGGAAATCCAGACGCTGATTTGCGATCTGCTTGAGGAATGGAAAGTGAACTACGTTCGTCGGATTGCCGATGCGGACTTTGAAGGCGTGCTGGAGGAAGCACAGCTGCTCAGCCGGCCTCCGTCTTGATCTCGTTGTGAGTCGTGTGCGGTTGCTGCGAGGTTGTGACTGGGGCAGGCGGAGCCTAGATTCTGTGCCGGTTCTGACCAAATTGTCTCGAACCGAGATTCCGTAGGCTATAGTAGGTGAGGCGAATTACTGGTGCTCCCCAACGCCGATGGCTAGTGGCACGACCCAGCGTATTCGCGCTCGTCTGACGCATCTTGATATATGCCGAAGAAGTGGGTGATAGCCCGCTTTTTTTATTGAGTATCAGGTGCGATCGCGCTCTGTTCGCTCGTTTCCCATCCTATGGCTCATCCTCTTCTCCCCCAAATTCAAGCTGTTGCAGCACCCATCGCCGCTTCCCTTGCGTTGGAGGTTGTCCATCTTGTATTTCAGACGAATCAGTCGCCCCCGGTTCTACGTCTGGATGTGCGTCACTTTGACCAGGACACCAGCCTCGAAGATTGTGAACGGATGAGCCGTGCTCTAGAGGCCGCGCTGGAGGAGACCGAAATTATTCCAGATGCCTATGTGCTGGAAGTTTCGAGTCCAGGCGTTTCGTCGATTCTGTCTAACGATCGCGACTTTGTTTCCTTCAAGGGTTTCCCGGTGACTGTCCAGTTGGCAGAATCCTACAAAGGCCAGACCCGTTGGGAGGGAAGCTTGGTACGACGGGACGATGAATTTATTTATCTAACTCAGAAAGGGCGACCGGTGAAAATTCCGCGATCGCAAGTTTCCCAGGTGGGACTCGTAGATTGGGTGGAATAGCACGAGGTTGCGGGGAATGGCGATCGCTCAGTCGTTATATTGCATCGGGTTTACATCACCTGGGTTCACATCACCTGGGTTCACATCACCTAGGTTCACATCACCTAGGTTCACATCACCTAGGTTCACATCACCTAGGTTCACATCAATTAACGAGTGTTTGACTCGTGTCGTTTGACTGACGTTTCTAGAGGAGCAAAGCCCCCATGACCTTACTGTCCTTACCCGATCTGAAGCTGATGATTATAGCCATCAGCGAACAAAAAAAATTACCCACGACCGTTGTCGAAGCTGCATTGCAGGAGGCGCTGCTTAAAGGCTATGAGCGCTATCGCCGCACCCAGCGCATGGGAGAAGACGCGGGCTTTGATGAAGAATATTTTGAGAACTTCAACGTCGAGCTCGACGTTGAAGAGGAGGGCTTCCGCATCCTCGCCTCCAAAACCATCGTCGAAGAAATTGAAAATATCGACCATGAAATTGCCCTTGAGGTCGTTCAAGAAGTCGCGCCAGAAGCACAACTGGGTGACACGGTCGTCGTCGATGTCACGCCAGATAAGGAAGATTTTGGCCGCATGGCTGCCATCCAGACTAAACAGGTTTTGGCTCAAAAACTGCGGGACTTCCAGCGCCGGATGATTCAAGACGAGTTCCAGGATGTCGAGGATCCAGTGCTCAATGCCAGAGTGCTACGCTTTGAGCGCCAGTCTGTGATCATGGAGGTTAGCAGCGGCTTTGGGCGTCCGCCCGTGGAAGCAGAGCTGCCCCGCCGCGAACAATTGCCCAATGACAACTACCGCGCCAACGCCACGTTCCGGGTTTTCCTCAAGGAAGTCGCCGAAACGCCCCGTCGCGGGCCGCAAATCATCGTCTCCCGCGCCAATGCGGGTCTCGTGGTCTACCTGTTTGAAAACGAAGTGCCTGAAATTCAGGACGAGGTGGTGCGCATTGTGGCCGTGGCACGAGAGGCTAACCCGCCGTCACGCCACGTCGGCCCACGCACTAAAATTGCTGTAGACACCCTAGAACGGGACGTAGATCCCGTGGGAGCTTGCATTGGTGCTCGGGGGTCGCGCATTCAAGTGGTGGTCAACGAGCTGCGGGGTGAGAAAATTGATGTTATCCGCTGGTCTCCCGATCCCGCCACCTACATTGCCAATGCCCTCAGCCCTGCCAGGGTTGACATGGTACGGCTCGTCGATCCCGAGGCACGTCAGGCTCATGTCTTGGTTGCAGAAGACCAGCTCAGCCTCGCCATTGGCAAGGAAGGCCAGAATGTTCGCCTCGCGGCTCGGCTGACGGGCTGGAAAATTGACATCAAAGATGTGGCGAAGTATGACTTCAACGCCTACGTGATCCCCGACATGGTGGTTTCTGCCTATGATGAATCCGATGAGGATATCGAAATCGAAGACTTTGGGGATGAGGATGATGCGATCGCATCCAGTGACCTGCAAGATGAAGGCACGCCAGACCTCATAGACCAGGGCGATCGCGACCATAGCTCTCTCGACTCAGGCACCAGTCCCGAACTAGAGCCCGAGGACTTTGAAACAGACGACGAAATGGACGACTTCGCAGCCAGTGCCCCAGAAGCCAATCAGTCCGAGGCGAAGCACGCGGAGCTAGACGCGAAAGATCCCCTGGACGAAGACATCGAACACGACCCAGACTCCGAGCCCTAGCGCCGCCACCCACTCCCATTTGACGCCACAAAACTTTACGAAATAAAGGAATCTTGGATTCTGTCACAAACGTCACGGAATAGAAGCGTTAAAATGGTATGGGTAAAGGTGGCTTCCCCAAGGGCAGGCATCTTGCCACAGGAGAATCAACCCCCTATGTTATTAAGCGGAGCCGCACAGTTTGTTGTGCAGCAGTCGTTCTGCTTGGTTCCAGTCTATTGTTGTCAACCTAAGGCGAGTAGACCGTTATGGAACGTTAAATCAGTAATCATTGGCTACAGAGGAAATCGTGGATGAACAACGGGAAAATCAGGATATACGAGTTGTCGAAGGAACTGAACCTGGAGAATAGAGAGATATTGACTGTCTGTGAGCAGCTCGGAATTGCAGTCAAGAGCCACAGCAGTACGATCGGAGATGAAGAAGCGAGCAAAATTCGTGCTCAAGCCCCCAGTCTTGTTGCCGACCGTTCCTCCAGCCAGAGTCCTGATACACAATCCTCGAAACCAGCTTTGAAAGTAGCCAATCGCACGATCAATCCGAAGCCTGCCGTAAAGCAGCAGCAGATCCTAGAGATTCGTCGTCCAACCTCAGCGCCGACGGATGTTTCGTCCCATTCTTCAGCAGAGTCCGAGCACCCCGAGTCTGATGAACCCCTTGCGGACTTGGGTCAGCCGACGCCGAATGAGTTGGTTCGACCCGTCTCACCCCAGACTAGTTCGCCGAAAGTCGCTTCGGCTACGGCACCCTCGCCTTCTGCGGCTTCTGCCCAAAGGCCTGCGGCCAAACCTGCTGCCCAGCGCCCGGTCTCGCCTAGTCGTCCTGCGGTGCGCCCATCCTCGCCCGAGGCCCGACCCGAAGCGCCTGCCCCTGTCGAACCGTCTCCGAAGGCCGAATCGAAACCGCCTGCAAAGGTGGCAGCTAAGGCTGCTCCCAAGCCCGCGCCGCGTCCGATGCCTGCCCCGTTGGCTTCGCCTCCTCCCCGGCCGACCGAGGTGAAGGAGGCTGTGGGGTCGAAGTCTGCTGATATTCGAGCTGTTACCTCTGGCCCACCCACACCTCGGCCCAAGCCTACGGTTGGACGGGTGGTTGCTGATGAGGCCAGTTCCGAGCGGCCTCGACCGGCCCGACCGGGTTCACCAGCCGGTGTTCGGCCTGTCAAAAAAGATGTGGGGGGCGATCGCAACCAGCGCTCCGTTCCGCCTCAGATCGTCGAGCTCCAGCGTCCAAAGCCCATGCGTCCCTCCGCTCCGAGCGTTGGGCGAAGTGGTACTGACGTCGACGAAGATACAGATGACTTGCCTGTCTTGGACGCCGCTCCTGTGCGGCCCACCGCAGATCTCGATCGCCCCCGTCGTCCCGCAGCTCCAGCGCGTCCTGCCCGTCGAGGCCCCCAGAAAGGTCGAGCCGAAGAGTATGAAGATGGCGAAAGTCGCAAAAAAGTCGCCAACCATCCCAAGCGTCGGGTTCACATTATTGGTGACGATGATGACGACTTTGACCAAGGCTTAGGAGGCGATGACGAAATGTCGGCGGCCATCAGCTTGTCCTTGGCTAGGCCTGCCAAACCCAAGAGCTTGCAGTCTCCGGTGAGCAAGCCGACTTCAACTCTAGCCCGTCGACGTCCTTCTCGAGGTGGCGGGGCCAAGCAGCGCCGAGAACATCAAAAGGCCAAGGCCGAAAAGCCAGGGCGTCCAGAGATGATTTTGATCAAGGGCGGCATGACGGTTCAAGAGCTGTCCATGCTGTTGGCGACGCCGGAAACCGATATCATCCGAACACTATTTTTCAAGGGCATTGCTGCGACCATTACTCAAACCTTGGACTTACCTACGGTGCAGCTGGTCTGCGAAGAGCTGGACGTTCTAGTTGAAATTGAAGAGCAGCAGTCAGCGGCTCGTAAGCTCACCGAGGTGATTTCCGAGTCCGATTTGGACAGCTTGGTGCTGCGTCCGCCCGTGGTTACCATCATGGGCCACGTGGATCATGGCAAAACAACCCTACTGGACTCCATCCGCAAGACAAAGGTCGTAGATGGCGAAGCCGGTGGCATCACCCAGCATATCGGGGCCTACCACGTCGATGTAGACCACAATGGCGGTAAGCAGCAAATTGTCTTTCTAGACACCCCAGGTCACGAAGCCTTCACCGCGATGCGAGCCCGAGGAACGCGGGTGACCGATATTGCAGTGCTGGTGGTCGCCGCCGACGACGGTGTGCGCCCCCAGACCTTGGAGGCCATCAGCCATGCCAAGGCTGCTAAAGTTCCGTTGATTGTAGCTATCAACAAAATTGACAAGGAAGGAGCCCAGCCCGATCGCGTCAAGCAGGAGCTGACGGAGCATGGCCTAGTGTGTGAAGAGTGGGGGGGCGACACCATGATGGTGCCAGTCAGCGCGCTCAACGGTGACAACCTTGACCAGCTGCTTGAGAATATCTTGCTAGTTGCTGAGATTGAAGAGCTCTCCGCCAATCCCGATCGCCCAGCCAAGGGAACCGTGATCGAGGCCAACTTGGACAAGGGGCGTGGGCCGATTGCCACACTCTTGATCCAAAACGGCACCATGCGTGTCGGCGATGTTTTGGTTGCGGGCTCTGTCTTTGGACGGGTGCGCGCCATGATTGACGACCGGGGTGGTCGTGTTGACTCTGCTGGCCCTTCCTTTGCGGTTGAGGTGCTGGGTCTCAACGAAGTTCCGGCAGCGGGGGATGAGTTTGATGTCTACCTCGATGAGAAGGAAGCTCGCTCGCTCGCGTCCGACCGGGCCGATCAGCAACGCGAATCGAGATTGCAGCAGGCACTGGCCTCTCGCCGCGTCACGCTCAATTCGCTTTCGGCTCGAGCCCGAGAAGGCGAACTGAAGGAACTGAATTTGTTGCTGAAGTCAGACGTTCAAGGGTCGTTGGAAGCGATTATCAAGTCGTTGGATCAGCTGCCCCAAGATGAGGTTCAAATTCGGGTTTTGTTGGCATCGCCGGGTGAAATCACAGAAACCGACATTGATCTTGCTGCTGCCAGTGACGCCGTCATCCTGGGTTTCAATACAACCCTTTCAAATGGTGCGAAGCGCGCTGCGGATGAGGTGGGTGTGGATGTGCGTGATTACGACATTATCTACAACCTGCTGGAGGATGTTCAGGGCGCGATGGAAGGTTTGCTGGAGCCTGAACTCGTGGAAGAACCCCTCGGCAAGATTGAAGTCCGTGCGGTCTTCCCGGTGGGACGGAGTGCTGTGGCCGGTTGTTACATTCAGTCGGGCAAGGCGACCCGTAACTGTAAGATTCGGGTGCACAGGGGCAGCAATGTGGTCTACACGGGCGCTTTGGATTCCCTGCGTCGAGTCCGCGAGGATGTGAAGGAAGTGAATGCGGGCTACGAATGTGGTATTGGTGTCGATAAGTTCAATGACTGGAAGGAAGGCGACATCATTGAGACCTATCGAATGGTAACCAAGCGTCGAACCTTGTCCGTTTAGGCTGTTGCGGCCTCTCCGTTCATTGAATCAAGGGAGCTTGCGTTTTGCGGGCTCCCTTGATTAATTTGATGCGGCAGCTGGTTAACTGAGGTGCTTGATTGAGATGCAAAATGCTCACCTGGGTTGGAATTGTGCACCCTGCTCGTGGAAATCAGAGTGGCTTTTGATCTGACTTAGTGCGATCGATCTTGAACAACCAAACCATCGCCGCAACTAAGCCGATCTGGAGGGCAAGATTCGGTAGCGTGTGCTCAAGATCCTGACCGGCCAACACTTTCAGCATAAAAATGAATGCACCAAGGCCGCCTGAGGCTCCAAAGGCGAGATAGACAAAATGGCGCAGGCCTCGGTAGGGAGACCGCAGCTCAGCTTCGAGACGGGCTAGTTTTTCTGGGCTGAGGTTTGAAGCCGCTTGCCGCTTGGATGGAGAGGGTTTGGGAGTTGCCATAATCGCCGTAGTGATGATTCTGAGGATTGCTTCATCCTAAACGGCAATGCTAGGCTTGCCCAAATGCGGGTCAATGTTTTGACCAAATGTTTTACTCATCTGGTTCGCGGTGAGTTTTTTTTGTCCCTGGGGGTCGTGGGCCGATGGCTTTTGCTATACTGGGTGAGCTGATTTTCCGACGGGCCGTTTTCTGGGGTTTCTGAAGAATTGAGGTCTTTAAAGGCCATTGTTTCCAGAGGCTCTTGTTCCGAGACTCTGTTCCCGAGGTCATAGTATTCCTGCCGGTGTAGCTCAGTGGTAGAGCACTCGATTCGTAATCGAGCGGTCGTGCGTTCAAATCGCATCACCGGCTTAAAATTTGAAAGACCACACGACAGCTGGAAACCGCGATGTTTCCATGACACACCATGAGCAGTAGCTTCGGCCATCTCTTTCGCATCACGACCTTTGGCGAATCCCATGGGGGCGGCGTCGGCGTGGTGATTGACGGTTGTCCGCCGCTGCTGGAAATTTCCGAAGCCGAGATTCAGGTTGAGCTTGACCGACGACGACCGGGCCAGAGCAAGATTACAACGCCCCGCAAGGAGAGCGATCGCTGCGAAATCCTGTCCGGCCTCTTTGAGGGTAAGACCACTGGCACCCCCATTGCCATCCTCGTGCGCAACAGCGACGCTCGCTCCCAGGACTACAGCGAGATGGCGACGACCTACCGTCCCTCCCATGCTGACGCGACTTACGACGCCAAGTATGGGATCCGTAACTATCAAGGCGGGGGCCGCTCCTCAGCGCGGGAGACGATTGGCCGGGTGGCTGCGGGGGCGATCGCCAAGAAGATTCTCCAGCAGGCTGCAGGCGTCGAAATTGTTGGTTATGTCAAGCGGATCAAAGATTTAGAAGGCGTCATTAACCCCGACACCGTTACCCTAGAGCAGGTGGAAAGCAATATTGTCCGCTGCCCCGATGCGAATGTGGCAGCACAGATGATTGCGATGATCGAGGCGATCGGGCGTGAAGGCGACTCCATTGGTGGGGTGGTAGAGTGTGTGGCGCGCAATGTGCCTAAGGGCTTGGGCGAACCTGTATTTGATAAGTTGGAAGCGGATTTGGCCAAGGGGGCGATGTCCCTGCCGGCTTCGAAGGGGGTTGAGCTGGGCTCGGGTTTTGCAGGAACCTACATGACAGGTAGCGAGCATAACGACGAGTTTTACATCGACGCGGCGGGCAATACCCGCACCCGCACCAATCGTTCGGGCGGTACCCAGGGCGGTATTTCCAATGGTGAGAATATTATTCTGCGGGTGGCGTTCAAACCCACTGCGACCATTCGCAAGCAACAAAACACCGTCACCAACGCTGGCGTGGAAACGACCCTGGCGGCCAGGGGACGCCATGATCCCTGTGTGCTGCCCCGTGCGGTGCCTATGGTGGAGTCGATGGTGGCGTTGGTCTTGTGCGATCATTTGCTGCGGCAGCAGGCTCAGTGTGGGACGTTGTTGGGTTAGGGGGAGGTCAGATTTCGGCGGCGGTTCCAAATTAAAAACCTGATGACTTTGAAAGTCTTGCACTAAGGAGAGTTAACAATTTTTGATAATCTAGATGGGCGCTGAAGCGGGGTAAAGTCATTTTGAATTTGGAATCACTGCTGGCAATTCCCTCCTACCTAATTTTTTCTCCAAGATGACGTAATTAACGTCATTAAAAACGCAATGCTGTGGAATTCGGCGATTGAGACAAACCTTCAAGCTTGTCGCATCGACAAAACTAATCCCACTGCACTTACCCAAACACGGGAGCATCCCAAAGTTGAAAGAACAGGGATATTCGAAGGTCAGAAGTCGAGCAACCCATTGAGATAAGCGCATCGCAGGGAGGCGATCTGAGGAACGCTTTCAGGCTTCCACTGTGCTCCAGGCAA
>JAAUOP010000151.1 GCA_012034805.1 Synechococcales cyanobacterium CRU_2_2
AGCCACTGGCCTCCAGGCTCTAGTGTGATTCGGTTCACCTGGCGATAGCGGGCCTGGTTGAATACAATCGTTTCTTGGGGGAGCCATTCCAAGCAAGCGCCTGCCGACACCGTTGCCTCGATTGCCTGAAGTGATTCTGGGCCGTTACTACGATAAATTTTGGACGCCGCTGCAGTCGTTAGCAATGCCCGAGTGCCAGAGTTTAATTGCAGTTCTACCCGGAGGCGATCGCCCCCACCATCCCACCGGCAGTATGCACGATGACAGTCTGACAAACTTCCGGGCCTTCTGGATAAAAGGATTGCTGCAGCCGTAGGGGAGCTCGGGCGTAGCTGTGGCTGACCGTCGTTTGAACCCTGTTTTGGCACACAGTCTCTTCCAACACATGATTGGCATGACGATTGGCATAATGAAGCTCAACCAGTCCACACCAGCCTGTCGAGTTAGGGGAATCCGGCATTACAGAGACGACTTATGGCAGACTTCTCCCAAGATATCACGAGTTAAAATGCGATATTAAAATGTGAGGCTAAAATGCGATCGCCAACGTCGAGCCTACATCCGTCTTGGAGACCTCAATGCGGGCTTGAAATGCCTCTTTGAACTGGGGCATATGGGTGATGGTGAGAATGCGGGCAAAGTCTGGTGCGATCGCGTTGATAGCGGCGATCAGGCGATCACAGCCCTCTGTATCCTGGGTGCCAAAACCCTCGTCTACGATCAGCAGTTGCAAGGCTGTACCAGAACGCTGGGCCAACAGTCTGGCCAGGGCAAGCCGAATTGAAAAATTGACCCGGAAGGCTTCACCGCCAGAGTAGGTTTCGTAGGGACGGGTGCCCTTGGCGTCGGCGATGCGAATATCGAGGGTGTCAATGAAGTGGGCCTCAGTTGAGCTTTTCGGTCTGGCTTTTTGCTTAGGGTTTTGTTTGGATTTTTGAGTGATGAACTGAACGTGGAGCTGGTGGTTGCTGAGGCGAGCCAAAATTTGGTTGGTTTCCCGCTCGAGTTGAGGCAATATGTTTTCGATCATCAGCGCTTGAATACCATTCTTGCCGAAGGCTTGGGCTAGCTCCTGGTGAACACGTTGTTGGTACTGATAGTGCTGAAGTTGAATTTGCTGTTGTGCAGACTGTTGACAAAGCGCTTTGAGGTGCTGTTGCTGCTGTTGCAGGCGTCCTTGCTGGGCAAAGTAGCGATCGAGGCGCGGTTGGCGATCGGCAATTTGGGTGTCCAAGGCCTGGAGCACGACGCTGAGCTTGTTTGCTTGCTGAGGTATGTCTCCACTGCCAATTTCCATGTCAACTTCCATACCCACTGCCATAGCTTGTGCATGGGTTTGTCTATGGATTTGTGCATGGGTTTGTCCGTAAATTTGTGCGTCTAGCTGGATGAGCTTCTGCTGGAGCATCTGGAGCTGACTCAAACTCTCCTGGGCCGCTTGGTCGTGAGCAGCCCATTGGGTGGCGATCGCCTCTGCTCTCACTTGCAACAGTGGCAGTTCTAGCTGAGCCTGCTGCAAAGCTTGATGTCGCAACTGCCAAATTTGAGCAGCTTGCAACGATTGACGCAATTGGCTGTGGGCTTTGGGGTTGTAGTCTAGAGCCACAAGCTGTTGCGTTATCTCGCCTAGGTTCCGTTGCGCTTGGTCATCGAGCTTCTGGAGTTGTTGTTGCAATATTTTGAGCTGAAGTTCGAGAGCCGGACGCTGCTCATCAATCTCTTTCAACTGGCGCTGGGCCTGGCGCAATTCCGACTGCTTAATCTGCGCCCAGCGCCAACGCTCCATTTCGCCTCGAGCAATTGCATGGTTGCGATCGTCATAACCCAGTTGAGCTAAATGGGCTTGGAGCTGCTGCCACTCGCGCTGGAGCTCTGGGGAGTAGTTTTGGTTGGCAAGCTGGGTTTGTAGGGCTTGGCTTTCGCAGGCGATCACTTGGTGTTGTTGGGCTATCTCAACGCTGGCCGTGAGCTGTTGCCGCAACTGTCCCTGGCGTTGCAAATATTCGGGGTAACCTTTGAGTTCGCGCCCGATCGCTCGGTATTCGTCGCGCAGTACAGTGATCTCTTTCTTAGAAACTGAAATTTGATCGGTGATGATAGTGATCAGATCGATCAGGGCTTGGCGATCGTGCTCCAAGCGGTTCTGGGAAAACGTGCGGTGGATGTCGTCAAAAGGGCGATCGCATTGAGGACAGTGGCGATCGGGATCCATCAGCTCCGCAGTACTCACTTCGACTTGCATCAGTTGAGTCTCATAATCGAGCAGGTGAGCCTTGAGTCGATCCAAAAAGCTGCGGCGCTCCATTCCCTTGTCCAAAACGCTATTCCGATAGCTCTGGCGAGCTTCTAAATGGGCGACTTGACGCTTGGTTGTCTCGTATTCCGCCTGGATCTGAGGCAGCCAAGTCTGCTGAGATTCCAGGGCTTGCTGTTGCTGCTGCAAGCTTTCCAGACGGGTTGCGAGCTGGGTGTAAGCCTGCTTGATCTGAATTTCTAGAGTCTGGTGGCGTTGAAGCAATGGCGATACCTCGGCTTCTAGCTGATTCAACCGATGTAACTTGTCGCGAGCAGCTTCAAGCTGCCCAAGGGCTTGCTCGATCTCATCGGCCTTCAGTAAAATCGGCTGCAGTGCTGCGACTTGGCGGTCTAAGGCTTGACACTGGGTTTCCACACGTTCAATCTGTCGCTGAATGTCGAAACGTTCTTGCTCGAAACGCTGCTGAGACTGGTGTCGCCGAGCTTCCAGCAAATGGTATTGTTCCGCTCTCTGGAGAATGGCAACTTCAGAGGCTTGGAGCGCTTGCCATTGGTCATATCCGGCTTCAATGGCGCTCGATTGTTCCAGGAGTTGCTGTTGCTGAGTTTGTCGCGCCTCAAGATCTGCTTGTTCTTGCAAGAGGCGATCGCCCATCTCCGCCAGCCGTTGTTGCTCTTGTTGATAAACTCGCTGTTGTTGTTGCCAGGTATGATGCTGCAACTGGAGTTGAGTCAGCTGGGTGAGGCGATCGCGATCGCGTGTCTGTTCATCCTGCAGGGCTTCCAGGCTAGCCGTCAGGATCGTCAGTTCTGCCCCAATGTGTTCGAGCTGCTGCTGTGTGTCTACGGCCATCGCCAAGGATTGCCCTAGGGTTTGGGCCTGGGCGCGGTAGGTACGGGCCTGCTCCTTGGCCTTTTCGGCGAGGCGATCGTATTGGTCAAGCTTGAGTAAATCCGCCAACACTTGTTTGCGTTCACTAGGCCGCTTCAGCATAAACTCATCGGCTCGACCCTGGCGCAAGTAGGCAGAGCTAATAAAGGTTTCGTAATCCAGTTTGATTGTCTGGATAATGAGCTGCTGGGTTGCTCGGAGACCCTTGGCCGTTAGCGATCGAAATGTCAAATCCGAGAATGCTAAATCCGAGAACGCCAAATCTGAAGTCACCAAATCTGAAGACGCCAAATGCGCCACCTGAAACTCAAGTACCGTCGCCTGATGCCGATGGCGACTGCGAATCACTCGATAAAACTGCTCTTGATGCTGAAACAAAAAATCGACGCAAACTTCTGACGCCCCCAAATGGATGACATCGTCCTCCACCGCGCCCCGACTTTGCCCCCATAGCGCCCAGGTCATGGCCTCCAGCAACGAAGACTTGCCAGCCCCATTGGCACCACAAATGCAAGCCGTGTGCAGTCCTCGGAAATCGAGCACTGCATGCTGGTAGCTCAGAAAATGAGTTAAACGAAGCCGGTAAGGTATCACGGTAGGCGATCGCAGGACATCATTACAAGACATCACCACAGTACATCTGCACTTTCTTAGTACAAGCTTACCGGCTGTCTTTCAATTCTGCACGGTTTGAGCGCTCCGGAGGCTAAAAATTTACCGTCCCAGATCTTGCCAAGGTCTTACCTTAGGTCTCACTCTAAGTAATCACCACGATTTCCTTCAAAACCTTGTTGTCTTTAACGATACCCAGATTCTTGCCTTCGCGGCTTTCTTCCTGAACCAGACTATAGAGTTTCAGCCCAGTTCTCAGAACATCGGCCATGTTCTTACCGGAAGACTCCGCTAAGCGCTGTAACTCCTCGTAAGCATCCGGCGTCAGATCTAAATTGAGACGCTTCTTGTTATGTGCCATCTTTAACTCCCCAACCAATCAAGTAAACAGTATTGGGCTGAACATCAGTGAAGGAAAACCGTGAACGAAAACCAAGCCTGTCCAAGTATCAGGCCCAAACGAACACTGGCGATCGGCCAAGATCCCGCCAAAGCCAGATCATGGCCCAGCGAGCAATGACGGGGGAGCCCTTTCCCCTGTCATTGCTCGCTTCAGCCTTGTCGAATACACAATACAGCACAAACCTGGCTGAGAGGTGTATCAATACACCAAATCAAGCATCAATGTTATTTGAGGGTGATTTACTCAATCTCGGCCATAGCCGAGAAATCAGCGGGGATTTCACATCCCCAAAATTCCCAACCAGCAGGAAGAAGATCGCGATCGTCATCCAAAAAATCTCCATTTTTTCCGTCATTGACTGAGGGGAGAAATCGCAAAAATGTCGATCGAGCGGTGAGATCTAGGATCTAGTTCTGCTCTCGATAGGCCGCATAAACACCCTGAACGTTATACCAGTTGAGAAAAATTCGGGCGATTTCCAAGGCCAGCCGAGATTGACCCCGATCGATTAACCACTGCAACAGCGGTGCCAAAGTTCGCTCATTTAAACGCCCACCCAAGCTGAGGACGCCCCACAGAACCTGGTGAATCCAGGTCATTTGGATCATCATTTTAACCTCCCAGGTAGGGTGCTTCTGGTAGAACAACACGCCCATGCGGCCTCGCTGAATCTCTTGATCGATCAGCTTCGGAACTTGGTCAAGGCTAAAGGCAGGGTGCCAGTGATAGCCAATCGCTTGGGGGCATTTGATCAATTTGAGGCCCAGTTTTTTGAGCCGGACACCTAACTCTAGGTCTTCCCAACCGTAGAGCTGAAAACGCGTGTCGAACAATCCTGCGGTGAGCAGCCAATGACGGGCGATCGCCACATTTCCCGTTGCAAAAAAGGCTGCCGAAAAATCAGTAATTTTGTAAGGTTCAGAGGTGGGATCGGCAAAATTGGCCGTATTGACGACTGCGCCATAGGTAAACAACTTGTCATGACCGGCCTGTCCAAAGCCTCGAGCCAGTGCCTCTGCGTGGCTCTGCAAAAACTGGGCGGTGACCACCAGGTCACTATCAATAAAAATAATCGTGTCACCCTGAGCCTGTTGGACGCCCAAATTCCGCGCTGCCGAAGGTCCTTGATGCTCCTGCGTCAGCAAGCGAACATGGGGAAAGTCCGGGCTGGTTTGTAGCCAATCTACAGTGCCATCTGTAGAACCATCATCTACCACAACAACTTCGTATCCTTCGATCAGATTAGGACTGGCGATCAGATTCGCGCTGGGTGTCGCTGCTGCTGTCAACTCAGGATTTAAAACCTGCTGTTCTAGCGATCGCAAACACTTCTCCAGAATAGGCTTGCGATTGTAGGTGGGAATCACCACAGAGAAAAACATAAGAAAACAATGCGGGTAAAGCAGCGACCAGAGCAACCAGCCTCTATCCTAAGCTTTTTCTGAATTTTCAAATCCCCCAACCGATTTCGACCCCGACCGATTTCGACATGGTAGACTGCTGGCCAATCATGACCGATCAATGGGATTGGGTCATGGCCATGGACGTCTAGAGAGCTTAGAGAGAACCGATGATGAGCTTGGCTTTAATCACTGCGGCCTTACTACAGGGGCTGCCCGAGGGGCGATCGCCACAACCTTTGCCGACTTGGCCGACTTCGGAGCAGACTTCAGAGCAGGTCGCGATCGCCATCACCGACCGCGACCAACTTCAGGGAGCCCTAGCCGTTGGCGAGTGGGAAGAAGCTAACCGACTCACTTCAATCATCTTACTCAAAGCGGCCAAGCAATACAGCCGAGGCTATCTGGTCACCAAGGATATTCGGGCTTTGCCCTGCCCAACTCTCCAAGAGGTCGATTATTGGTGGGGTAACTCCAGCGCCGGTCACTTTGGCCTCAGCGCCCAAGCGGCACTCTGGCACCAGATCAAAGGCAAGACCTTCGCAGATGTCACTCAGTTTGAAAATCGCATCGGCTGGTTGGGGCAGCTGGATTTCCTCTCGACAGTAACGGCTCCGAAAGGCCACTTGCCCCTGCGTCCGGCCAAACCCAAGGGCATCGCCGACGCCTGGGGGGGCGGCTGGATCCAGGAAATGCCCAAGCGTCTGATTGCCTGTGACATCATTGAAGACCCCAACCCACCGGCTCCGCCCGCTGCGTCGGCGAAAAAACCAGCCACCTCTCCCGGTCAACCGAAAAAATTACCCCCGCCCCCAAAACCTAAACCCACAATGCAGAAAAAGCCCCAAAGCAATAAGCCCAAAGTTCCCGAAGTCCGCCTCCGGGACATCTTGCCCCCCGTGGAGCCTCGCAAGTCCTGAGATCCAAGTGCGGATCTAAACCCTAGGCCGTCCCTTCAGGGTTTAGATCCGCACCGCAACAGTGGGCTCAGAACAACACCGCCTAGAAGCGCAATGTGGTTTTGACGCTACCAGCCCAGACATTCTCATTGTTGCCGTTGCCATTCGGGTTGGTGATGTACAACAATTGAGGCTGAATCGCCAAGCCCTCCTTCACCTTGAGGCTATAGAACGCCTGGGCAGCCAAGGGAGCATTTTCCGAGGCGATCGTACCACCGCTGACGTAGGGTACGGCACCAATACCAACTCCTCCATAATTACCTTCACCAAACAGGTCATTGATCCCCAGTTGCGCCGCCCAGTTAATCACAGTTGCATTGGCATTACTAGAGCCGTCAGCCATAAACGAAACGCCACCGTGGGCAGACAAATCAACCCGGCCCAACTTTTGCGAAGCCGATAGGCCCACATGGTTACCGTTGGTGTCAGCATTGAGGTTGCTGAAAGCATCCCCAGCGCGGTTGGTACCAGCTGTGACCCCTTGTTCCTGGGTTCTGGCGTAGGCAACGGCGAGGGCAGTTTGGGCACCGGGTTTATAGGTGAGCTGCGCCGAAGCCGTGTTACTGCCACCGAAGAGTCCATCGACGGTGTCGGCTGCCGCGTCACTGGGCAGCGTATAAGCGGCAGCTAGCTCTAGCTTGTCGCCCAGGCCCAGTTTATAGCCAATTCCAGCTCCTCCGTCTCTTCCGGTGGCTTCGGCGATCGCCGGGTTGCCCTGAAACTGCTCAATAAAGGCATAGTCACCCGATGGAGCTGTGGGCGTTCCGGCCACCGTCTCAAGATCAACGCCGTGGGTTCCGACGGTCAGTTGACCAGGGCCTAGATTGCGTTGATAATACAACTCAGTCAAGTTGACTGAACTGTCGCCAGACTTGTCATAGGGGGTCTTCAGGCCATTAAATTCAGCGCCGCCATTAAAGCGTTCGGCATACCCTTCAAAGTTGGTCGCTTCGACCTGGGCATGGAGGCGATCGCTCCCCGTCAGGTTAGCATCTAAGTTGAGCTGGAGCCGAGCCGCTGCCGTCAGCGCATCTTTTGCGTCTGTGCCCGCACCGTTGGCTTCACCGGCAAAGACGCCACCGACATCGGTAATCAGTTCGCCGCCCAGTTTGACCTTGGAGCGATTACCTTCGAGTGTTTCCGTTCGCCCTTCGAGGTCATCAACCCGAGCCGCCAGGGCTTCTAGCTCAGCTTGGAACTCATTTTGTAGGCGCTGAATCGTCGCCAGATCATTGTTGCCAACGGCAATTAAATTCGATTCGACTCGTGCATTAATTGCGTCAATGCAGTTGTTTAGAGCGGCAGCAAATTCATTGCGAGTCATGCTGCGATCGCCCCGAAATGTACCATCTGGATAACCAGAAAGACAGCCATAGTTTTCGACAAGATTCTTGACCGCCGTATAGGCCCAATCCGTTGGATTCACGTCTCGTAGACTGTTTACGGATTGAACGGGTGGAGCTGATTGAGCTAAAACAGAGCTGGAAAACGCCGTCATTCCGCCAAAGGAGCCAAAGGCGAGGAGAGTGGCGAGCGCAATGCGAGCGGATGCAGTTTTCATGAGTGAGTTCCTTTGGGGTGCGTTGAGTTGAAACACTTTTGTTTCGTTGCACCCACTTTAATCAGTCTAATTTTGTTTTTCGGGTTGAATAGGCCAGCTATATAACTATCCCGAATCTGGGAACATTCTGCTTAGGCCAAAAGATCGGCTTTGAGCTACATTGCAAAGAGTATCTTTGCAATGTAGCTTGCAATTTATGTAGTCCTAAAGGACTAGGAACGCCATCAACCAAAAACCGTTGCCAACGTCAACGCGTCAGCGATCGCCCAGATCCGCTCATAATAGATCAAGCCATAAATCAAGCCCAGTGGATAGATCAAGCCAGAACCAGCCCAGTGAGCAACCCCAGGATGTTGTGCCATGACCTCGATTGACCCCCCATCAGCAGATGCTCGTCGGTTTGCACCCGCCACGGAGCGCAATCGAGAGCCCATTCTGGCTATTTTGGACACCGTGCTACCGCCCAGTGGAACCGTGCTAGAGATTTCGAGCGGCACGGGAGAACATGCTGTGTTTTTTGCGCCACGGCTCCAGCGGCTCCGCTGGCAGCCCAGCGAGCTCGACCCCCTCTTACGGGACAGCATTTTGGCCTGGATGCGGCTTTTTCCTGCCCAGAACCTGCTTCCCCCTCTGGACTTAGATGTGCGGCGATCGCCCTGGCCCATCAAGATGCCGGATCAGAAGGGCCAAAGCTTGGCCGAGGCAATCACGGCGATCGTCAACATTAATATGATCCACATCGCGCCCTGGGAAGCCTGCCAAGCGCTCTTTTCAGGGGCGGAACGGGTTTTACCCGATGGCGGCATTGTTTATCTCTATGGGCCCTACAAATGCCGCGACTACCCCACTGCAGCCAGCAATCTCGCCTTCGACCAATCCTTGCGCGATCGCAACTCAGCCTGGGGATTGCGGGATCTAGAAACCGTCGTCGCGTTGGCCCAGGCTCATCACCTGAAGCTCCATCAGGTGATTGAAATGCCTGCAAACAACCTTTCCGTAATATTCCAAAACAGGATCTTCCAAAACAGGATCTTCCAAAAACGTGATTCTCTCAACAAGAGCAACGTGCTATCCTACGTGAGCAGGTTTTAAATTTCGTAAAAAATAAGACTTTCACATACTCATAAAGTCTTCGTAAACTCTACGGACTATTTCATTCAGTATCAGTAATTACCGCTAGCCTGATTAATATGGCTCTGAGTCAGGGGCCAACAGACCCATCGTTTGTGACCACCCCCTGGACTGCGGATGGCGTAATCCGTTTATGTCGGAGCCGACAGTGCAGGGAATACTAGGATGACCTAACCCCTATGGCGACCCCGCGAACTGGCAGACTCTTTAATTTAGACGCTTTGTTTGACGATCTCAACGAGCTCGTCCCACGGGTGATCGAAGACGTGGAAGATTTCACGGACAAACTGATCACCCAAAGCAATCGAAATAGCTTGCTCGGCGACATTTTCGATTTTGTCGAAGATGTGAGCAATATCAAGCTTCCCAACTTTACTCTACCAAAGCTTCCCCGTTTAGATTTTCCATCACTTAATTTTGGCGATGGTTTATCCAATGCAGTAGATGATGTTTTCAACTTTGCTGAAGACATTATTGAACAAACAACAGAGATTGTAGACAGCTTTCAAGACATCGATATCCCTTTTCTGGAAGATCTAGATAGTAATTCTGTAAAGAATTTCTTTGACGATGTTTCGGAGATCGCGGATTCGATCGTGGGAGACGCCCTGGGTGACGGCGTCAATCTCATCACCGATCAAATCATGGAACTGTCGATCGGTGACAGAATTTTGGAAGTGAGTGAGACTGTTCAAAATGTCGCTGATGATCTATTGACGTCGAATCTATTTGACGAGTTCCAAGATGCAGTGGATTCATTGCCTTCACTGAAGGTAACGTTGACGGCATCCGTAGATCCAAGTCGTGGCTCGACTGGGGGTAACGAAGCACGTCAGCTCGTCCTCACAGCCTCGATTAGTCCAGACGACTTGGGCTTAAATGCTGGCACAGAGCTGAGGACAATCTCGGCGGTTTTGTAGCGATCGAAAGGAAAGTCTCCAAAACGTGATAGCCAGCCCCCTGTTTCACTTGAGCAGGGGGCTGTTTAAGCTGACACAAACTTATAGATTCAAATATTTCTAAATTGAGATACACTAAATCATAATTTTCTGCACTTAGAAATTTAAGATTCGACTCTGCTTTGCTCGAGAAAGTGGCGCAACAAAAGCATTTTTCACTTTTCGAATGCATCTCAGTTATGTAGCCCTCACCCTAAATTCCTCTCCCAAAAGGGGAGAAGGACTTTGAACTCTAGCTCCTCTTCTCCCGCCCTGGAGAACGGGCTGGGGGATGAGGGCGGTTCGGAGCTCTGCAAAACTGGGATGCACCCCATTTTTCTTTTGGTGCTAAGTCGATACCTGTCCAAGTGTTAACAATTGGCGAGAGTAAAAGTTCTGAGCCAAGAGGGGGAAAGCTAGAGCTAGAGAGGAATAGAGGGGGTCGAGAATGTTATCTGAACTGGTCGAGCTGTTTGCGAAGG
>JAAUOP010000152.1 GCA_012034805.1 Synechococcales cyanobacterium CRU_2_2
CTCCTATCCCTTCGTAGAGTCTTGAGGTTATTGGGGTCTGTGTCTTCGTACAGCAGCTCTGACAGCTCCGCTAGCAGGCTCGCAGACGGGCTTCCTTCGATGGATTCATTCGCTCTCCTAGAGTTCTCTACTCATCCTAGAAAACACGTACTATTCTTGCATCTTTGGGATGCTCCCAAACCATCGAATATTTCAGCCCTTCCCTCTAAAATGCCCTGAGCCACTCCCCATTCCCCACTTCTCACTCCCCAAGCGCTCATCATGAAACTGATTTTGTATAGCAAACCGGGCTGCCACCTCTGCGAGGGCTTGCAGCAAAAGCTAGAACAGGTCACGGCGATCGCCCTCAGCCTAGAAATTCGCGACATCACCCGCCAAGAGGATTGGTTTGCCGCCTACCAGTACGAAATTCCAGTACTCCACTGGGTAACTGAGACCGGGAGCATTGAGCCACTGCCTCAGCTTTCCCCACGCGGGTCTGTGGCACAGCTCGAGCGCATGTTGCTGGAGCGGCAGGTGACCGGAGCATGAGTGACTGGAGCATGAGTGACTGGAGCATGAGTGACTGGAGCATAGGTTACAGACACCGCAATAAAATTGGCCACAATAGTCTCTTGAGTCAGCAGTCTCTTGAGTCAGCTCCGGGCCAAGTCTTAATATTTTTCTACTCCATCTCACGGTGAGGCATTGACTATGAATTTGCGATCGCTGCTCTCCTCCATTCCCAACCTAACCCTGCCAGAGCATCCGGCCCTAGACCTGGAGGTCAAAGGACTGTGTACCAATTCCCATGGTGCCGTTGCAGGCGATTTGTTCTTGGGCATGCCCGGAACGCGGGTGGATGGGGGTGAATTTTGGCCCAGTGCCCTGGCGGCAGGGGCGATCGCCGCAGTTATTTCGCCGGAGGCGCTGGCGGCCAGGGCACCCGAGGCCGATGCCTGTGTGATCGTGGCAAAGGACATGGTGGCGGCCTGTGGGGCGATCGCCGCTGCGTTTTATGGTCATCCCACCGAAAAACTCAAACTCGTGGGTATCACCGGCACCAACGGCAAAACCACCACCACCCACCTCGTCGAGTTTTGGCTTAACGCGCTGGGAATGCCCACGGTTCTGCTCGGAACCCTCTACGCCCGCTGGCCAGGTTTCCAAAAACAGCAGCCAACACCACTCCTTTCGCCGCAGATTTGCAAGCGCTGCTGGCCGGGGCGGTGGCAGCAGGTTGCAAGGCCGGGGTAATGGAAGTCAGCTCCCATGCCCTCGAGCAGCGGCGGGTATTGGGCTGTCCGATGGAGGTGGCGGTGTTTACCAATTTGACCCAGGATCACCTGGACTATCACCCGACGATGGAGGACTACTTTGAGGCCAAGGCGCTGCTGTTTGGCCCAGACTATCTGCGGGGACGGGCGGTGATCAACCAAGATGATGCCTATGGCCAATGCTTACTGGAGCGCCTTCCGACGGCAAAGCGGTGGGCCTACAGCGCGGCGGCAACGTGCGCAGACGCCGGTGCCGATCTCTGGACGAGCGATCTGAGCTATGGCCCCATGGGCGTGAGCGGTACGGTGCATACCCCAATGGGCGACGGCGCATTTCAGTTGCCCTTGGTCGGTCAGTTTAATTTGGCGAATTTTTTGGCGGCGCTGGGGGCGGGTCTGCACCTGGGTTTGACCCTCGACAACATGCTCGAAATTTTGCCCCACTTTCAGGGGGTGCCGGGTCGGATGGAGCGGATCCAGGTGACAGAGAGCCAAGATGTCAGTGTGATTGTGGACTATGCCCACACACCGGATAGTTTGGAGAATTTGCTCAAGGCGTCGCGGCCCTTTATTGCGGGGCGGATGATCTGTGTGTTTGGCTGTGGGGGCGATCGCGATCGCACCAAGCGCCCGATCATGGGCAACATCGCCGCCCAGCTCGCGGATCTAGCCTATGTCACCTCAGACAATCCCCGCACCGAAGATCCCAAGCGCATTTTGGCAGACGTCGTGGAAGGCATTCCCGAGGATGTGACGTTTCAGGTCAATGTCGATCGGGCGGAGGCGATTCGGCAGGCGATCGCCCTGGCCCAGCCTGGAGACGGCGTGCTGATTGCGGGCAAAGGCCACGAAGACTATCAAATTTTGGGTACGGAGAAGATTCACTTCGACGATCGCGAACAGGCCCGAGCTGCGCTAGAAATGCGCTATGCCCTCTAAGTCACCCCGGCAGTACCCAGCCACAGAGCGCCAGCACCCAGAAAAACCGGGAGTTTAAGCCAAAAGCCCCTCTTGGCGAGCCGTGAGCTGGTCTAAAAGCGCTTGCTCAGCGGGCGTGATCACCTGATCGAGTTCTGCAATCCGCTGACATTGGGCCAGTAGGGGTAGGGCAAAATCAGGCTTGAGTTGAGGCAGCAGGGTATCGAGGGATTCTGGGGATTGGAGGTGATTGGCGATCGCCTCCAACGAGTTCCTATCCAGATTCAACTGCTCCAGGTCTGGCACAATGTCTTGCCACTGCTCCGCTGGATAGGCCGCTACCACGGCATGGGCCAACACCTGATCCAGGATGCGCTGCTGCTCTAGGGCCGCCGCCAAAAACTGCTCGCCCTCGACTTCCGCTGCCACCCAGGCCGCCTCAGATTCTAGCGGCGAAGCCACCGCTCCATTCAGTTGGGTTTCATAGAACCGACAGGCTGCGTAACCGATCGCATAGTTCAGCACCGCATTAGAACTCGCACCAATCACAGCCCCAGCCACCGGAATACTCTCAAATACCGTCAGTCCGGCCTTCGCCGCATAGCTCATCCCGGTCTGCATTGCCTTTTGTCCGCCCATGGACAAGCCAAAAATCGCCAGCACTTCGCCCTGACGCGCTGGGTCAGCCAAATCTAAGCCATACACCCGCGCAATTTGGTAGACCATTTCCGCCTGTACCAGAACCGTCGCCGTCAAATCCACCGCAAACAGGGCTGCTGCCGCCCCCGGAAGTAGGCTACTGGCCAGCCCCAGCCCCCCGGCATAGAGCGTTTTTTGCACCATGATACGGTGGGCGAGTTGCTGGCGCGACTCGTTCGGGTAGGCTGCCTGAAGGCGCGCCACATCGGCGGCGGCTTTTTCCACGTCCACCTGATCGACAATGCCTAAAATCCAGTCTGCTCGCACCAGTCCCGTGGCTTTCTTGAGCAGGGGATTGTCGTTAATCAGTTGCAGGGCTTGGCCTGCATATTTCGTCGCCTGGGTGGCGGCTTGGTTGGCTTGGTTCATACCGCCCCCGATCGCGCTACCCACCACACCGGTTACCTGATGAGCCGTTCCTTGCACGCTACCTGCGGTATTTTTTACGAGTCCACCGGCCTGCCGAGCCAGATTGCCAGCCTTGGTCGCGGTTTCAACGGCCCCTTCACGTACCGTTCCGGTCAAGCTTCCACCCGTTTCGGTCACCCGTTCTCTGGCCTGGGCCGCAATTTTCGCAACTCGTCCAATCAGGTTGCCCATCGAAGGAGATTGGTTGGTCGCCGGGGTCAACTCGGAGTTTGGAGCGGGACTGGGTTGGGGGGTAGATTCGGTCATGGAAGCATCGTCAGCCAGAAAAGATGAGCAAGAAACCGTGAGCAAAAAGAGAAATCTTGACGCTCATGCTAAGCCTAACAAATACAAGGCTGCGATGAAAGGCATTGCTCGTCTGAGCAATGCCTTTGAGCAATGCCTTTAAGGTGGCAATTGAGTCGAGTCAAAGCTCGACCGCAAACATCGGTTGACCTCGACGCAGCCCACTATCTGGCTAGCAGAATCTATCCAGCAAAGGTAACTTGGTTCCCCAGGTCATGCAAAACTACCGTCTGAATGCGGCTGGCATATCTTGCATCCACAATATTGAGATAAACATCATCACCAACCACACTCGCCGAACTTCCAGCAGTGCTGCCTTGATTGAGGAAATCGCCAAAGGATTGCAACTTGCTGGCATTGGTAATACTAACTTGATTGCCAGTGCCAGTGCCAAAGGCATCCACGCCCCAATCAACAAAGCGTAGAATGTCACCCTCGGCAAAGTTCAAATCGACGACACGATCGACGGGCGCAACACCCCCATTATTCCAGGTATAGGTGCCGGTCGAATTGAACTGAAATACGTCTGCACCGCCACCGCCAATCAAAATATCATCGCCTTTTTCCTGACCGATGGTGTTAACACCGCCACCACGATGCAGGATGTCTGCCTGATTGGTGCCAACAATCAGCTCATCGTTTCCTTGGGCTAGGTCTAGACCAAATTCCGCTGCGATTTGATCAATGACGCCATGGAATTCGATCGTCAGGTCGCCCCGCCAGTGATTGTCGGCATCGATCACCAACTTGAGCGTTCCATCCTGGATTTCGACGCGATTGTTGCTGCCATCATCAGAAATGACTGCGCCGATGAGTTGCAGAAAGTCTCTAGCAGTCGAGACCCTGGCGAGATTTCCACTGTATGGGTTGTAGGCGATATCTCCAGCACCGTTGAAGTAGTTACCGTCAATGCGAAATTCTGCAGTGTCTTCATTCAAGTTGAAGTCATAAATCTTCTTGGTTCCTGCTCCCCGATTGTCAATTTTGAGGAGATCTTGAGTTTCATTAGCAAGCTCAATCGTCATATCTCCCCTTGCATTTAGATTGTAAGTAGATGTTGAAGTTTCAATAGTCATCGAGTCATTCCAAATAAAAAAATAAAAGTGTGGCGACCACCTTCGAAAATTAACTGAATTAAGAAAAATATGAAATGAGTTTTCTCTGCGATTGTTCTACTCTAAATATCTAAGAAAAGAGAATGTAAAGTCATCGACAGAGCCTCTGATGCGAGAAAAATTCTATTTTTCAAACAAGCCGTCTCTAGGCTGGATTTTGTGTTTTTTAGAATTTTCTGAGCATTCAGTGGGTGATTCAAGGCATGGAACGCCCAAAACCTGGTAGCTTAGGTAGAGTTTTTGCACCGTTTCTTCCCTGCGGCTTATGCGCGTTCTAGCGGCCCCTTTTGCGATCGCCGAGCAGTTTGTACATCAAGGCGTTGTCCGCGAGGTCACGCCCTTGGGCAGTGGCAATATCAACGACACCTTTTTGGTCATCCTAGACGGCGCACCCGAGCCGTACTTTGTGTTGCAGCGGCTCAATACCCAGATTTTTCGGGATCCTCGGGGGGTGATGCAAAACATGCGAACTGTGACAGAGCATGTGCACGATCGCCTCTCCTGCAACCCCGCTGACCCCCACTGCCCCGATCGCCGCTGGGAAGTCCCCCGCGTCTTGCCCACGCAAGCCCAACAAGATTGTCACACCGATGGCCAGGACGTTTGGCGCGCCCTCAGCTTTATCGATCGCTCCCACACCCTCGACCAGATTCAAGACACCCACCACGCCCAGGAAATTGGCTATGGCCTGGGGATGTTCCACCATTTAATCAGCGATTTGCCCACAGCGCAGATGGTGGATACCCTGGAGGGGTTTCATATTACGCCACGCTATCTGCAACAGTTTGATGCGGTTTTGGCCAAGAGCCCGGTGGAGCGGAATGCTGCCGTGGAAGATTGCTTGCGGTTTGTGGGCGATCGCCGTGCCTTTGTCCCCATTTTGGAACAAGCCAAGGCCGCCGGAAAGTTGCATCTACGACTGATCCATGGCGATCCTAAGATTAACAATATTATGCTGGATACCGTTACGGGCCAGGCCGTGAGTATGATCGACCTCGATACCGTCAAGCCAGGGCTGGTGCACTACGACATTGGCGACTGTTTGCGATCGGGCTGCAATCCCCTGGGTGAGGAAACCGAGGCGTTTGAATCGGTGCGATTTGAACCCGATTTGGCGGAACCGATTTTGCAGGGATACTGGTCAGTGGCGCGGGCGTTTCTGACAACAGCGGATTGTGAGTATTTGTACGATGCTATTCGACTGATTGCCTTTGAGTTGGGGCTAAGATTTTTGACCGATCACCTGGCGGGTAATGTTTACTTTAAGGCGAAGCATCCAACCCATAATTTAGCCAGAGCCCAGGTGCAGTTTCGACTCACCGAAAGCATTGAGGCCCAGGAACAGACGCTGCGAAACCTGATTGAGAGCCTGCGCTAGGGGTCATCTGAATTGAGGGAATTGGGATCCTCCGTGAGAGTCTCTAGGTTAATGCCCTGGGCCTGTAAACAAAGTAATTCCACACCGCCCCTCTCGGAATCTCTCGCTGGGCGGCAGCGGCGGATTCGATTGTAGGACGGGGTAGGTCTGCATACCACTAATTTTGTGCTCCGAGGGATGAGCACTTCCATTTTATCGGTAACATGGGGCTTGCAGCGGGGCGGATGAAGGTTTGGGCTTACATTTGGGTTTGCATTTGAATTTGAATTCAAATTCAAATTTGAGTTGGGGCGATCGCTCCCCAGCTTTCGGCAAAGTTGCACCGCCAATTACAAGGAAATCGCACCATGACCGGGGTAAATTTCGAGGATAACCAGTCGCACCAGACCAGCGGGCCTGACGCCAGCAAGCCTGATGCCAGCGAATACGACGCCATCGTCGTGGGCTCCGGTGCCAACGGCGGTGTTGCTGCCAAAACCCTCGCCGAACAGGGGCTCAAGGTTCTGGTTCTAGAAGCGGGGCCTGATGTCACCCCCAGGGATTTGCGCAACGGCCCGATCGCCATGGCTCAGCGCTTGTCGAACCTGTTTGTGACCCAACAACAGTCCCTCCAAGCCGCCCATCCCGGCTATTGGAAAGCCAACCCCAATCTGTTTACCAACGAAATCCAAAACCCCTACACCACGCCCCCAGACAAGCCCTACCTCTGGATGCGTGGGCGGCAAGTGGGCGGCAAGAGCCTGACCTGGGGGGGGATTACGCTGCGGATGTCGGACACAGAATTCAAGGCGGCCAGTCGAGATCAGTACGGGCAAGATTGGCCGATCGCCTACGCCGATTTGGCCCCGGATTACCAAGTGCTAGAGCAATTTTTGGGCGTGCAGGGCGATCGCAATCACCTGCCTCACCTCCCCGACGGCGACTATCTGCCCCCAGCGCCGCTCACGCCTGCGGAGCAGCGACTCAAATACTTGCTAGAACAACATTACCCCGATCGCCACCTGATCCCATCCAGGGGCTTCCCACTCCACCAACCGACGCCAGAAAATCCTTGGCCCGCATCTTCGAGTCAGGGCGGTGCGCTAAAGGTTGCCTTGGCAACCGGAAATGTTGAATTGCGATCGAATGCGGTAGTGAGTCATGTCCGATTTGACCCCAAAACCAGTCGGGCTACGGGTGTTGGCTATGTCGATCGCCAGTCCAATCAGGCCCAAACCGCCCACGCCCGCTTGGTGGTGCTCTGTGCTTCGACCCTAGAGTCCGTACGGATCTTGCTCCACTCGACCGCAGCCTATCAACCGGGTGGCTTGGTCAATGCATCGGGACTACTCGGGCACAATTTGATGGACCATGTTTCCACCTGTCGTTTCTTTTTTCTGCCCGGTGTGGAACAGCCCAAACAGCCGTTTCAGCTCTCGGGTAGCGAGAGTTTCTTTATTCCTAATTTTTGCAATTTGAATCAGCCGGATCAGGATTTTTTGCGCGGTTATGGCATCTGGGGAGGGGTGCAGCGATCGGACTTGCCGGGGCTCGTGCGCAAGGTGGGCCAGGGGGCGATCGGGTTTTTGATCGCTCACGGGGAAGTACTTCCCAACTACGAAAACCACATGCGTTTGAATGCAAATCAGGTTGATGCTTGGGGGATTCCCACACCGCATCTTGACTGCGCCTGGGGCGAGAACGAACAGCGAATGCTCCGCCACATGAACCAGCAAATTGAGGAGATCATCAAACTGGCGGGGGGAGAAGTGCGATCGCTGACCGATTTGTACCATGTGCCGCTGCTGTCGGGCTATGTGCGCAGCATGGAAGAGACGATGGTCTTTGCCGCACCACCGGGTTTCTATATCCACGAGGTGGGCGGGGCTTGCATGGGTACCACGCCCAAAAATTCGGTGCTCAATGCCCAAAACCAGGTGTGGGAGTCTCCGAATCTGCTCGTCACAGATGGGGCCTGCTGGGTGTCATCGGGCTGGCAAAGTCCAACGCTGACGGAAATGGCGATTACGCGGCGAGCTTGTCGTCTCGCGGCTCAAGCGTTGCGTTGAGCAGTCTGGGCCGGTTTGTGGCTGGCTCTTTTACCCGGTTCACTGATGGGAAAGGGATAGAGGTTACCGAGTTGCTTGACCACCAATGCCGTTGCTTCACTGCGACTTTGCACGTTGAGTTTGCGATAGATATTTTCTAGGTGTTTGCGGGCGGTGCTGACGGTGATCTTTAGGTGTTGGGCGATCGCCTTGTTATCCTGCCCTTGAACCACGCCGATCAAAACTTCGGCTTCTCGTTTGCTCAGACCCAGCAGTTCTAAGGAGACTTGGGGCGAAAGTTGGTGTTCTTCGGCCAGCAGCAACAAATAGGATTTTTTGAAGGGATCGATCGTGAAGCGAATGATCAGTTGGCGATCGCCCTGTTGAACGCGGTGGGGCAAAAGTGCAGGGTAGGGTTCGGTGCTTTGGAGTTGATGAATTTAGTGGTTGACCCAGCCCTGGAGAGTTTCGGGGAGGCGACTCGGGCTTTGGACACCGGGAAAGTAAAGGCGTAGCCATTCGCTGGCGCGGCGGGTGATGGCATGGGCTGTGCCTTTGGGGGTAAGAAAAATTACGCCGGTGCTGTCGAGGGATTCTTTCAGTTCGTTGATTTGATGCTGTTGCCGTTGCCAGTGGAGGATGGTGTGATAAGCCTGGACGAGATGGGGGTGGAAGAGATTGAGGAGGAGGCGATCGCGCTCACTCCATTCCCCCCAGCTCCGATAGAGGGTGTAGTAGGTGAAGGGGTCTCTGAGGTTCACTTCGCCTTCGACCATGATGACCATCTGATCGTCGTAGGGAATGGCGGCAAAAATGATCTGATTGGCTTCGAGTTGCCACATTTGTTCCTGCGTTACAAAGTCAGAGAATTTGTGGCATTTGTTTTCCCCTTGGGAGGCGAGGGCGAGGCCCTCAAAGAAGGTGATTTGATACATGTGTTTTTCGATCGTCTCTTTCAGGTCTACGGCGAGGAGACGCTCGAAGTCGGGGCAGAGGGACTCGTAGGTGGCTGCTGTGTAGGCGGCGGGATGGGTAACGCGGACGGAGGCAGGGCAGGGGGTGAGTTGTTCTAGGAGGGTGAGGGTATCGCGCCCGAAGGTTTCGGGGTCGCGGAAGGAGTAGAGGGTGTGGATGCAGTGGAGGAGGGTGTGGGTGTCTTGGGAGGCTAGATCAAGCACAAACTTTTGTCCTTGCGACGTTGTGTCTATTAGGAGCATCTTCTAGTTTGTCTCACTGCTCTCCGTCTTCCTTTACAAAAATTATTGTTGCACCTCATATTTCAGATGCCTGCAAATTGATGAACTTAGTGATGCGATACAGGTGTTGCGTACTTAAGTGCTATCGCTTCAATTAATACTATGTTTTTTAGTAGGAAAGAGTGCCTGAAGTAGGGGCAAAGGTCTGTATTCTTTGTCTGTTAATGTGTTTTAAGAAAGCTCAAATAGACAGAATACAGAGAATTTCTGATGTTGCTGTTCATGTAACAAAGAAGAGCTTAAGTCATACGTCAAATAGCGAATTGAGTTTTGAGATTCGAAGTTGTTAATGTTGAAATCAAGGCGGTAGATTTCTAGCCACCAATTTATTCCATCAAAACTCAGGTGTAACAGACATGGCACTCATAACTGGAACCAGTGGTAATGACAATAGTCTCCAAGGCCCGATCAATGAAATCAACTATATCTATGGTCTTGGTGGCGACGACACTATCATAGGTGGAAATACCTTAGACGTGCTTTCTGGAGGTGATGGAAATGATTTCATCCGTGCTCAAGGAGGTCTTGACTACATTTATGGTGGTAACGGTAACGACACTGCCGAAGGGGGCGATGGCATTGACTTTATCTTTGGAGAAAGTGGTGATGACGGTCTTTTCGGAGGCAATGACAATGACTATTTGTACGGTGGTGCAGGGTTTGACTATCTCGATGGAGGGAATGGAGATGATTACCTTCAAGGAGACGATGGCGATGATATTTTAATGGGCGGATCTGGCAATGACTGGTTGCTTGGTGGTGCAGGAGATGATCGGCTGAGAGGTGGATTTGGTTCCGACACGATGTATGGCGGTTCAGGCAACGATGATTTTCGTCCAGGAGATTTTAATTCGTCTGGTACTCTGAACAATAATTTCAACACAGACACAATTGCAGATTTCAACCCTGCTGGTGATCGGATCGACATTTATGGTTTCTATCAAGGTATCAATAGCTCAAACGATCTCTTGATTGTGAGCGACGATGCTCTTGCCCAAGGAGCGACTCAGAGGTTGGTTTATAGTCTTGAGTCTGGAACGCTGTTTTACAATCGTAATGGAGCTGCTTCTGGATTTGGGGTCACCAATGAAAAGCTTGCCATCTTGTCTGGAGCACCTGTGCTAACACCTAATAATTTTTTCGTAATTAGTCACAGCAAGAAGCCGAGCTAATTGAGAAAAGCTCGATTTCCAAAACTATGCAGCAGCAACTAGCAGGGGTACAGCGCTGCCTGAAGCGGCCATGAGGGCAAACAATTCCTCAACCGCA
>JAAUOP010000028.1 GCA_012034805.1 Synechococcales cyanobacterium CRU_2_2
TGGATTGACCGCATCTCCTCCGTAAACGATTTGGGGATCAAAAATTTTTGCGGATTCGGTGAATCGAAGCGCGATCGCCCCTGCATCCGCAGGATCCCCCGCCGCTAGTTCCGTTGCCCCCACGGTGTCCCCCAGCGGAATCTCGCGATAAAAACAGGAGCGATAACCCACATGGCAACTCGCCCCAGCACCTGCCATCCGTACCCTCATCCACAAACAATCCTGGTCATCATCAATCAAGAGTTGGGCCACCTGCTGCACCAGGCCACTCGTTGCGCCCTTGTGCCAAAGCACCCGGCGACTACGGCTGTAGTAGTGGGCCTCGCCTGTCGCGATGGTTTGGCACAGAGCTTCAGCATTCATATAGCCCTGCATCAAGACTTCGCCGCTCTCGACATCGGTTGTGATCACAGGAATTAAGCCCTGGGCATCAAACTTAGGGGCTAAGACAGCGCTTTCTTCGACCTGTTCGATAGATCGCCGTTGAGCAAATTTGATCTTCATGAGCGGCAAGGGTCAATGTTCTCTAAAATAGAAACGATAATCATTATTGCAGAGACTGTCGCCGGATCGCATCGCCGATTGGCTTGCCAGGTGGAAGCAGATCGCCGTCAATCCATATAATGCTCAGGTGCGATCGCCCAAGGGTGACGCCTCAGGCACGGCTATCCAGATCTCTGCTGTTCAGGAACATCCATGGTCGATATGAGAATGACCGCCACAATGAGAACTAGCGTGACGGTCAAGCTGGCGGTCAAACTGATGGCCAAAAGGACAGCGATCGCCGCAATAGCAGCTAGTTTGGTCGGGGCGATCGCTCCGCCAAGCCGTGCCTATGAGGTTCAGATCGACCCCAGTAGCCCCCAGCTGGGCGATACGATTTCGGTGCTGCTTCGACCCGATCAGGCCACATCCACCCAACCGCCCACGCTGACGGTGGGCGATCGCATCTATCCCAGTTTTGCCATCTCGGGAGACTCTGCTGGCCGCCGCTTCCGGGCGCTCATCCCCACCAGCCCCCTTGAGAAAGCGGGACAGTTGGCTATACAAGTGAATGGCGAAGAAGAAACACGAAATGTGGCGGTGAGATTGCGCGATCGCAACTTCCGCACCCAGAGCATTTGGCTACCGCCTGGCGACGATGATTTGGGTACCGATTTTGAATTCGATCGCGTTGATGCCTTCAAAAAGCTCGTCACACCCGAGCGCCTCTGGTCTGGCCCTCTGGTGCGTCCCAGTAGCGGCGAAGTCACCACAGAGTATGGCGTACAGCGTTATTACAACGGCAAATTTGCCGACGACTACTACCATCGTGGGGTTGATTATGCCGCTGCGACGGGGTCTGCGGTCGTGGCTCCGGCGGCGGGCTATGTGCGCTTGGTGGGCCGCGAAGCTGAAGGATTTGAAGTCCATGGCAACACGGTGGGCCTAGATCATGGTCAAGGGGTGCTCAGCATCATGATCCACCTCAGTCGTATTGGTGTGAAGGAAGGAGAGTTCGTCAAAGCGGGCCAGGTGATTGGTGGGGTTGGGTCAACCGGAGCCTCAACCGGGCCACATTTGCACTGGGGGCTCTATGTACATGGTGTTTCCGTAGACCCGGTTCCTTGGCGCTCAGCGGCCATCCCGTAGGATGGCCAAAGTCGTCTCAACGCTTCAACCCCACCTCCGGCAGGCAGAGTACGAGAGTTTCAAGGCTAGGCAACTTTGCGAACCTTGGCTAAACCGATGCCTTCGGCGATCGCCTCTTCCAAACTTTCCACTGCCACAATTCCTACTTCGCGCAGCAGACTCCGACCGACCTTGGCATCCTTGCCCGCCAACCTCACCACCAAAGGCACAGGCTGACTTCTCCCGCGCAGGTGTACATGCTGGTTGGCTAAATAAAAATAGCTCACAATTGTCTCGGCCACCTCTTGGCAGGAGCCTGTCAACCCCGTCCAGTTGATCAAGATGAGCTTAACCGTCTTCAGTCGCGCTAAATTCTCTAGAGCCTGATTGAGCCGCGCTTGCCTGTCACGCAACTGCAATCGGGCTCTACGCGTCGCTGGCTGTGCCACCGAGTTTTGAGGCTCCTGGACCGAAACAAACGCTGCCGCACGTCCCCCCCCTCGTTTGAGCGAGTCCACCGTTGTCATGGCCAGACCCATACTATTGCTCAAAATTCCGATATTGCCCTCCAACTGCACGAGGGGCGACCCCGTTTCCGGTTTGGAAGAAAATAGCTTCTTGAGCTGGGGTTGTCGCTCTAGGGCAGTCTCTGTGAAGCGAATTCTACCGTCCAGGGCCATTGCTGAACCATCGGCAGCTAGGGCGAGGGGGCTAATGGTGAGGGTGCGCATGTCTAGCCACTCGAGCAAAACATGCATTTTTTCGAGAATACTCACCAGGGTTTCCAAAGACGCGCCTTGGAGGCCTAGTTGCTCGCCTAGGTGCCGAGCTTCAGCCAACGAAAAGGCGTCTTTATTCAGGACTACCTTGCAAGTGTGATGTTCATCTGCGGGCTGGGCCGCTTTCTGCGCTGGGGCTGAGCGCCATCCTCTCAGGATGAGCTGGCATTGCTCAGGACGGGTATCAATCCGCAGCCCAATATGGCAGTCGGCTGTATAAAAGGCTTCCGCTAAGAGCGCAGCGGGGTAAGCACCGCGAATCTCGGTGTCGAACAGGCGGTGGGAGGTGGCGATCGCGTCAATTGGGTTCGTGACTTTAGCCAAACCACCCGCAACGTCTCGTACACCACCGTGCACCTGAGATTTCAACACGATGGGATAGGGCAGGGAGAGCCGCTTCAGGTCTTGAGGCTTGGCAATGAGCTGGGAGGGCAAAACCGGAATCCCAACATCCCGAAACATTTGCTTCATTTGGTGTTCCAGCAGGTCAGAGCCATCAAACCCAGGGGCTTCGTTTGCTCCGAGGCCCGGCACAGGTCTTGTTGGCATGCCCAAAGGCTGAGCCGAACCCGGAAGGATTTTATTAGAAGAAGCAACCCTAAAATTTTGTGATGAAATCATGATAGATGCACCAAAACATCGATGCGTTGAAACAAGCGTTAGATGAAAATGGCTCTCTCAACCACAGGGAAAAAATAAAAACGAATCCTCAGAAAATCCTCAAAACTCAGACGGCGATCGCCTCAGCACAAGTGACCAAACAGACAACAAAGTAAATCACAAAACTTAGAAGCTTGCTAACTTGTAACTCACTAGGGTGTGACTTGACTGTCGATAAGCAATTCACTCGATGATCGCAACCCTAGAAAACACGAATGGAGGAAACACGAACGAGCCACAAATCAATTACTAGTTCACGTCCCCACTCCCCATCCTACTTTGAAGAAGCGTTCTCTAAAGTTTCCCCTAATACACATTTTTTAATACACAACCCTTGCTCGATCTATCATCGTGAAAGCTTGCTCAGTGCTGTGTCAGGATTATTGTTGGGATTCGAATAGTCTCAACCCACTAGAAGAAACGCGAAACCCTCCCTTCATGGAAGCACAGGTTTGCTGTTGAGGGCGTCGTGACATTCCCTGAGTTCCATCTTTTTCTGGTTACACTCGACTTATTCGACACAAGGCAGTTGAATCACAAAGGCGCTGCCAGGTCGATCCTCCTCCCTGGGCCGATCGAACGGCGCAGGATACCAGTCTTCAGCGGGGCTAAAAACATCTAGGGTGCCCCCCATCTGCTCGACCAGACTACGGGCGATCGCCAAACCCAAACCACTTCCCGGCTTTTCTCCAGAGGCTTGAACCCCACGATAGTGGCGCTGAAAAAGCTGAGCCTGATCCGCTACGGGAACGCCGGGGCCATCGTCGCTAATCGCAACGGTCAACCATTGCGGCAGTGACTGGGCCAGTGTAATTGCCACCGTTCCGTTGGGGTGGCCATACTTTAGCCCGTTGTCGAGTAAATTACTCAGCACTTCGCGCAGCGCAGCGACATTCCCTCGTGCTTCAGGTGCGCTGGCCAACGCACTTCGAGCCTCAGCGGTAGAAGAGGGCCAGATCATCGGCTGTGAGAACAGGGGCGGAGTGGCCCGTAGCTGGATCTGCTGACCCTTTTCTTGGGCGATCGCCTCGAAGGAATCCAGGAGTGGAGCCAAAATCTCGACCACATTGCACGATTCCAGCTCCAGCGGAGCTCCTGTCAGAGGACTCGCGGCGAGCAACACAGCACCCTGGGGCTCTGGCTCCCAGTCCCCTTCAATAATGTCTTCTTCCGTTGGGTTGGCAGCGATGCTTCCGGGGAGTAGACCATAGTTATCGACGGTGAGATTGATCTGCTTGAGCAGGTCTTGCAGGCGATCGCTCTCCCGGACAATGCCCTTCGCCACCCGCTGATTTGGATCCTCTGGCCCCAGTCGTCGCACCAAAAGTTTGCCAAAGGTTCGCAGCGCTGTCAGTGGATTGCGAAACTGATGGATCAAGTTATCCAGAGTGTCCTGCTGTCGCTCTTGGAGCAATTCCTGTTGCTGAAACCGTCGCTGGAGCCACTGCAAACGATGCTCCATCACACAAGCGGCAGACAGAGTATAGGCCACTCGCTCGAGCTGACCATAATCCGCCTCTCGCCATTGCTGCCCCTGGCGAGCCATGACCAACAACCCCACCGGATGGTTGTCGTGGTAAAACGGCTGCACGGCCTGGTGAAACTCAGGCTTCGGAAGACCAGCACGACCCTGGACAGGCTTGACCGCAGCAGGCGTTAAGGTTGCAGGCTCAACTTGTTTGGCCTTTTCCCTTGCTGCATCCAAAACAAAATCCGTCCCGCTCCCCCCAGAGGGAGTTGTTACAGGGAACTGAAATGGCATACCCCGCAGAACATCTGCTGCATTCTCGGGATAGGCGGCGATCGGAACCAAATTGGTCGTACTCCCCCCCAGCCATTCCTCCGTCAAGTAGACAATGGTTAGGCTCGCGCCAACACCCTGAACCAGAAGGCTAACCTGCCCCTGGCAAAGCGCCAAAAATTCTGAACTGACCAAAGCCGTCGTACTCATCCAGGCACCGGCTCCAGGCTCGTTGAAAGTCTGTTCTTCGTCACAAAAAACCTGAGCGAGTTTAGATATCTCCCTCAGTATCTCATTTTTTAGCCCGAGTTTTAACCGGTCAGCCCCTCGCCGTGAATCCGGACAGTTGAAATCTTTTTAAAGAAGCAGTATAGTCGAATACGGTTTGGTAGCTGCACCGACTGGATGCAGATTCACAATTAGGAGGTAGGAGAGGTTGGCTAGAAGACGCAAGAGAAAGAGCCGCCGTCGTCTAGAAGGACGGAAGATCCTAGAGCATGTGCCACAGTACAGCATCGATTGTGGCGAAGACAAGCCCGTTACTGCTGCCAGGAAGTATATCCACGCCGAGGGGATTTCCCCGCCTGCGCTGCTGCTGGTCAAGCGGAACGAACACACCACCGATCGATACTTCTGGGCTGAGAAAGGTCTTTTCGGAGCCCAATATGTCGAAGAAAATCACTTTTTATTCCCCAGCTTGAGGTTGGCTGAGGAAGAAGAAGAGGAAGCCATGGCTGCGGCGGGGGCAATGGCCTAAAGACGCTTAGCACTTCGTGGCCAGTGATGATTAAGCCGCTCGTTGAAGCGGTTCAGAAGCGGCTTCTGAACCGCTTCTTGCATGAGCATTCGTGTACAGGATATAAAATAGATATCTAAACTTTACTCAAGACTCACCGCTTGCATACTCATGCCTGAGTTGCTTAAGATCGGCTTCCCGTAGGATCGATTGCATAAATTCGCGAGCGACAGCCAAGGCCCTTGGCGATATTTCGTGACCCATTTCAAAGCTTTGAAACTGCAAGTTTGCCCCTAAAGAAATTAGTGCTGACTGAGTGTCGAGAGCGGCTTCAAAGGGAACAACCCCATCCTGCTGACCATGTAAAACCAAGACTGGAGCGGAGGTGACGGCTTCTGGCGGTATAGCTTTGAGATGCGGATGTAAATAGCCGCTAAAGACAACAAGTCCAGCTAGCGATCGCCCCAGTCCCACCTCCAGCGTCATAGCGCCACCCTGGGAAAAACCTGCCAAAATGACCCGCTCTGGCGGCACCCCAGACGATGCAATGCAATCATCCAACCAATCGTTGAGCTGCATTCGTCCAGCCTCCAAACCAGCCCAGGTTGGGCTTTCCAGGTCGTACCACATGCGGCCCTCCGTGGTGTAGGGATGAGCCATGGGGCCATTGGGGCAGGCAAATGCGATGCCCGACAAATCTAATGCGGGACTTAAATCGACAACATCTTGGGCATTCGCGCCCCAACCGTGCAGCAAAACAACCAAGCCCCGAGACGGGGAAGCAGCAGGAACCTCGAGGGCAGAAAGAGACATAGTGGGTTGACGCGGACCTCGCGGCTAACGCTGGGCAGAGTAGGCGGAGTCCTTGGTAAAAGGATCGCGATATAAGCCTAACCGCTGCACGGCAATTAACCAAACAAAGGGAAGCGCATCCATGAAATAGCGCTTCCAGAGACGCCGAGGTTCCATGCAAATGCGGTAGAGCCACTCTAGGCCAGCGTTACTCACCCAAGTCGGCGATCGCTGCACCTGTCCGGCTTCAAAATCGATCGCAGCCCCGATCGCCAAAAAACCTTAACCCCAGGAAGCAGTGGTCGAAAGCGATAAATCCATTTCTCCTGCTTGGGCGCACCCAGTCCCACAGCCAGCACCGTGGCCTCTGATGCCCGAATTCGTTCAATAATTCGACGGCACTCTGCCTCATCTTGCTCAAAGCCAAAGGGCGGGGAGTAGGTATCGACCACCATTTCTCGATTGACCTTGCGGTTGATGTTTTGGCGAGCGCGCTCTCCGACACCTTCGGGGGCACCCAGTAAAAAGATCGTCGTGCTTTCGTCCTGGGCATAGTGCTGGTAAAAGGCGGGAAATAAATCGGAGCCAGAAATCTTTTCTCGGATTGGATTTCCTAAGAATCGAGAGACATAACAAAGAATTTGACTGTCGCAGACGCGATAGTCAGCCTGTTGATACACCTCGTAGAATTCAGAATCTCGCTGCAGCCGAATCAGATGGTACACGTTGGGAGTGTAGACAATTCCGCCATCCTTGAGCCGATGGAGTAACTCCAAGGAGGAGCAATTGTCGATCGAAACATTGAGAATGTCGAGCCGTTCCATATCTGTCAGTACGGGAAAGAACAGGGTAGATGTCTTTTCGCTGACAATTCAGGCCAATGAGGGTTTGTACTCATTGGGGTTAGATCCATGGGGATTGGATCTATGAGCCTAGAGGACTAACACTAGCATTGAGCGGAAACCTTAAATAAAGAAACTTTAAAGCTACATGCGGCCTAGCCCTGTAAATATACGGTGATTCTTTCACTGATTTCCAGAGTGCTTAGAGATTTTATTTCAAACTTAATGCTTATTTAGCTAAATAATAAAATTCAAAGTTTTTCCCGGATAGAAACTGAAGGTTTTCCGGGACTAGACAAAAATCTTAGAATAATCGCCTTGTTCTGCCCCAAACACTCATAGAAATAGACTTTTCACCTGCCAAAATGGCATTTTTATTCAGTAGTTTGTCTCTACTCTTGTCGAGCAGAGATGCGAGCAAAGAAAGTGAATGAAAAATTTAGGCTAAGATTTGACAATGAGAGGCTTGCCAATCACTAGAGAATGCGTGAATTTACAGAGCTAGTTTTAAAAGGAATGATGAAGTACAGTATCGGGCTGGAGCGATCGCCCAAAAAACGGGCTAGCTCGTGGCTAACCCGTCCTTAAGATTTTAACCCGGCTCGAAATTGAACCCAGTGGTCGAACTAAATGAGAACCTCAGCCCCCGAACTAGTCCGCACTCGGTAACAGCTCTCGCTTTGCCGTTGAGCTCACCTGGACCTTGCCATCCGCATCGACATCAACCACGGCGACATCGCCATCTTGAATCCGGCCAGAGAGGAGCTCTTCCGCCAGCGAGTCTTCCAGTAGGCGCATGATTGCCCGGCGTAGAGGACGCGCACCGTAACTCGGATTGTAGCCCTCTTCGATCAGGCGCTCCTTAAAGGCACCCGTCACCTCGATGGAAATCCCGCGATCGGTCAATCGGCCAAAGACCTCCTTAAGCATGATCTCGGCAATTTCTTTGACTTCGTCCCTGGTCAACTGACGGAAGACGATAATCTCATCCAGGCGATTTAAGAACTCGGGTCGGAAGTACTGCTTCAGCTCCTCGTTAACCAAGGAGCGGATGCGATTGTACTGGGACTCGGCCATGTCTTCGCCAGAGAAATCGAAGCCCAAACCGCCGCCACCTTTCTCAATGACCTTCGAACCGATGTTCGAGGTCATGATGATCAAGGTGTTCTTAAAGTCTACGGTGCGACCCTTGGCATCGGTCAGTCGGCCATCTTCCAGAATTTGGAGCAGCAGGTTGAAGACGTCGGGGTGGGCTTTTTCGATCTCATCAAACAGGACGACGGTGTAAGGGCGACGACGCACAGCTTCGGTCAGCTGACCGCCTTCGCTGTAGCCGACGTAACCCGGAGGCGAACCGATCAGCTTGGAAACAGTGTGGCGTTCCATAAATTCGGACATGTCGAGGCGAATCATCGCCTCTTCGGATCCAAAGAAATAGGCAGCCAGGGCTTTGGTCAGTTCGGTCTTACCGACGCCTGTGGGGCCGGAGAAGATAAAACTCGCAATCGGACGATTCGGGTTTTTGAGACCGACACGGGCCCGGCGAATGGCACGGGAAACTGCCTTGACGGCTTCGTCTTGACCAATCAGGCGACCGTGGAGGGTGTCCTCCATGTTCAGCAGTTTCTCAGATTCAGACTCGGTGAGTTTGTTCACCGGCACCCCAGTCCAGGAGGCGACGATTTGGGCAATGTCCTCCTCGGTCACCACGGGGAACTCTTCAGTTCCTTCCTGGCTCTCAGCCTTTTTGTTCTGGGCTAGCGAACGGATCTCAGCCTTGATTTCCATTTCGCGATCGCGCAGTTCCCCAGCCTTGTCAAAATCCTGGGAGCGCACCGCGTCATCCTTGTCTCGAAGCACTTGGCGCAGCTCCCGATCGAGCTCCTTCGCTGCCGGGGGCAGCTGGGAGTTGATCAGACGCACGCGAGAGCCCGCTTCGTCCATGAGGTCGATCGCTTTGTCGGGCAAGAAGCGATCGCTAATGTAGCGATCGGCCAACTGCGCGGCAGCTTCCAGGGCTTCATCCGAAATTTTCAACTTGTGGTGCTGCTCGTAGCGCTCGCGCAGACCATGGAGAATCTCGATCGTCTCATCGACGCTGGGTTCACCCACCATCACGGGCTGAAAACGGCGCTCTAGGGCGGCATCACGCTCGATGTGCTTGCGGTATTCATCCAGCGTTGTTGCGCCAATGCACTGGAGTTCGCCGCGTGCCAGGGCGGGCTTGAGAATATTGGCTGCATCGATCGCGCCCTCGGCAGCACCCGCACCAATCAGCGTGTGAACCTCGTCAATCACCAGGATGACATTTCCGGCAGTGCGGATCTCATCCATGATTTTTTGAGGCGCTCCTCAAATTCGCCACGATACTTGGTACCTGCGACCAGCAGACCAATATCGAGGGTGACGACGCGCTTGTCTTCGAGGATATCGGGGATATCGGTGTTGGCGATGCGTTGGGCCAGCCCCTCGGCGATCGCGGTTTTACCCACGCCCGGCTCCCCAATCAAGACCGGGTTATTCTTTGTGCGACGACCCAGAATCTGAATGACGCGCTCAATTTCCTTTTGACGACCCACCACTGGGTCAAGCTTGCCCTCACTCGCCATTTGGGTCAAGTTAGAGCCAAACTCGTCTAGGGTCGGCGTTTTGGTACGGCCTTGGCCGCCTCCAGTGGTCACTTCAGCCGTCTCACCGAGCTGGCGAATCACCTGGGTACGAACCTTCGAAAGATCAACGCCCAAATTCTCCAGAACGCGGGCTGCTACGCCCTCGCCTTCGCGAATCAAACCCAGCAGAAGGTGCTCGGTTCCAATGTAGTTGTGGCCGAGTTGACGAGCTTCCTCTAGAGATAGCTCCAAAACTCGTTTGGCACGCGGTGTGAAAGGAATCTCCACAGCCACAAAGCCCGAGCCTCGACCAATGATTTTTTCGACTTCAATGCGGGCGTCTTTGAGGTTGACACCCATGGACTTTAGGACTTTGGCCGCTACGCCGGTTCCCTCACCGATGAGACCAAGCAGAATCTGCTCGGTTCCAACGAAGTTGTGCCCAAGGCGTCTAGCCTCCTCTTGGGCCAACATGATGACCTTAATAGCTTTCTCTGTGAAGCGTTCAAACATGATGTTTCCCATCACCTGCTGTGGGCCGGTATCCAGATTTTAGCACAGCAAAACTGAGCTTCTGTTGAAGAGGAAACATTAACGGGGTGTGGTTTTCACGACTTTATGGCCGGGTTAGAAAACTCAGCTTCTGGGAGGATATTGTCCAAACACCAGCGATCGGCACGCAAACGATCGCAAAATAGGCTGTAATGCTGGCCCAGCTCTAGGAGGTAATCGGGTTGACGCAAGCCTCGGTGCCACAGGATTAGGGCATTTTCTCCGTCAGAATAATAACCTCGTCGCTCGCCCAGGGATTGAAACCCAAGCTTGTGGTAGAGGGCGATCGCGGCGGCATTACTCGCCCGTACCTCCAGCGTAGCCCATTCCAATCGACGCAGATAAGCCTCACGCAGCAAAACACAAAGCAAAAACTGCCCCAGCCCCTGGTGCTGAAATTCTGGAGCAACCCCCAGTAGCGTAATGTGTCCCTCTTCTAAGATCGCCCAAAGACAACCTAAGGCAATGAGTCGCTCTCCCAGACAGAGCACCAGCAAATCGCTGTTGGGACTTTCAATCTCCCGTTCATAGCCCGACTCGCTCCAAATGCCCCCGAGGCAGCGGCGATCGAGCTCCAGCACGGCATCGAGTTGTTCGAGGCTTAGGGCTTGGAGAGAGAGTGTTTTGCCAGGAGATTGCATGGGAGAGAAGCACAGGGGAGAGTACGGCGGATAGGCCAAAGGGGAAGGACAGCCGAAGATGTGCGGCCAAACCAGTAAACTGAAACCATCCAGCAATTCGCAATCAGCAAGAAGCAATCCTAGGCCATGGTAACGATCTCCGCGACTCCATCTTCCCGCTCTGGTGCCGACTATTTGCGTTTGGCAAACGCCAGCACAGCGAGCGGCCAGCCTTCTCCCAACCAAAGTCTGTTACCCCTCAGCGCCCGCGTCAACGCCCACGACCACCTCGAGGTCGGAGGCTGCGACGTCAAGGCTTTGGTTGAGCAATACGGTTCTCCGCTCTACATTCTGGATGAAACCACCCTCAGAACGGCCTGCCAGCAATACCGAGACGCGCTCAAGCAGTACTACGCAGGCCCCACATTGGCCATTTATGCCTCGAAGGCTTGGAACTGCTGGGCCGTGGATGCGATCGTCAAACAAGAGGGTTTGGGCATTGATGTGGTTTCCGGCGGCGAGCTGTTCACTGCAATCAAGGCTGGCTTTTCAGCTGAGCAGACCTATTTCCACGGCAATAACAAGTCACGCGAAGAACTGCTTCTGGCCCTAGAGATGGGCTGCAACATTGTCGCAGACAACTGGTTGGAGCTTCGGACCCTCGCTGAGCTGGCTCAAGCTCGAGCCCAGTCTGGGGAAACCAAGCCCGTGCCAGTCATGTTGAGATTTACACCGGGGATCGAATGCCATACCCACGAATACATTCGCACCGGTCACCTGGACAGCAAGTTTGGCTTTGATCCGGAACAACAGCAGGCCGTGTTTGAATTTTTGAGCCAGCAGCCCCAATTGCGTTGTATTGGCCTTCATGCCCACATTGGCTCCCAGATTTTTGAGCTTCAGCCCCACCACGATTTGGCAGAGGTGCTGGTGCGGGCCTTTGGGGAGGCCCAGGCCCACGGTTTGCCCGTGAGTCAGCTCAATGTCGGCGGTGGATTGGGTATTCGCTATACAGAATCGGATGATCCCCCGAGCATCGAAACGTGGGTCAAGCAGGTGTGTGATGCGCTGACGGCGGCCTGCGAGGCCCACGGTCTGGCGTTGCCGCAGTTGATTTGCGAGCCGGGGCGATCGCTCATCGCCTCCGCCTGCGTCACGGCCTACACCATCGGCAGCCAAAAAGAAGTCCCCGGCATCCGCAAATACATCACCGTCGATGGTGGCATGTCCGACAATCCTCGGCCCATCACCTATGAATCGGTCTATCGTGCGATCGTGGCCAACCGCATGTCTGCCCCCCAAACCGAGACCGTCACGGTGGCGGGTAAGCACTGCGAGTCAGGAGACGTGTTAATCAAAGACGCTCAGCTACCGCCGACGGAACCTGGCGACATCCTCGTCGTCTTGGGAACCGGCGCGTACAACTATAGTATGTCTTCCAATTACAATCGTCTGACGCGTCCAGCGGGTGTCCTGGTTCAAGGCGGTGAGGCAGAGGTGTTTTTGGAGCGTGAGACCTATGCAGATTTGATCCGCTTCGATCGACTTCCGGAACGGCTCTCTCGTTGATCTTTGGCGATGCTGGCGTAGAAGATAGGCCTGGAATCAATGGCGCACTTGTGGCAATCATGGCTGGGTGGAGTCTCGCAGTCTCAACCCTGGTTTGTTAACGTTGTTGACGTTGGCCTGGTTGTTCTGGTTACGTATCTTCTTTTGATTATCATCGGCGAACGGCAAACGCTCTGGATGGTGCGGGGGTTTGTCGTGCTGATGTTGGCGCTGGTGTTGAGTCGGCGGCTGGGGCTAGTGTTGCTGAGCTTTTTGCTAGGCTATTTGGTCTTGGGGGCTGCGGTGGCCATGTCAATTTCACTTCAGTCTGAGTTTCGGCGCTTTCTGGAGCAGTTAGGCCGGGGTCAGCTGTTGCAGCTCTTTTCGGCCAGCAAAACACTGGTGCCCCAGGCTGATGTGATTGGTGAAATCGTCGATTCGGTGAAGGAACTCTCCCAAAACCGAACCGGTGCATTGCTCATGGTCGAAACGGGCGAGCCCCTGGATGAGCGCGACTTTTCGGTGCCGGGGGTGCGAATTAATGCGGAGGTGTCGAAGGAGTTGATCCAAACGATTTTTCAGACTTCGACGCTGCTCCACGATGGCGCATTGCTGATTCGCGGATCGCGCATTTTGGCGGCCAGCGTGATTTTGCCCATTTCTGAACGTTCGGCGGCGCGGCGGCTGGGCACACGCCACCGTGCGGCGATGGGAATTACGGAGCGGGTGGAAAACTGCCTTTGCATCGTGGTGTCTGAGGAGACGGGATCTATTTCTCTCGCTGAACGCGGTATTCTAAATCGTCCTCTTACGAGCAATAGGCTGAGGGAGATTTTGCAAGATCGCCTCTCTGAATCAGTTGAATTGGAGAAAGTGGCTCCAGATCTCAGGATGCTAAGCCGTAAGCTGTTTGCACGCGGGCTAAACTGGATGTCGAGATCGCTGGCGTTTTTGGGGTCATCGACATCGCGGGAGAAAAGTCGCGGAAGAAAAAATGATAGCTAAGCTGACGGCACTGCAACAGCGGCCTGCAGATTTGGTGGGCGATCGCCTCCCCAAGCATGTGGCGGTGATTATGGACGGGAATGGCCGCTGGGCCAAACGCCGAGGGATGCCGCGAATCATGGGTCATCGGCGCGGGGTCGATACACTCAAAGCGCTGCTGCGCTGCTGCGATGACTGGGGAATTGGGGCGTTGACGGCCTATGCGTTTTCGACGGAAAACTGGGGTCGGCCTGGTGAGGAAGTGGATTTTTTGATGACGCTGTTTGAGCGGGTGTTGCGCCAGGAGCTACAAGAGCTGATGGCCAAGAATGTGCGCATTCGCTTTGTGGGTCATTTGCAGGCGTTGCCCGCTTCGCTCCAGACGGAGATTGAACGAGCCATGCTAGATACCCAGGACAATCAGGGGATTCAGTTTACGATCGCGACCAATTACGGGGGTCGCCAGGAGATTATCCAGGCCTGTCGGGCGATCGCCGTCCAGATCCAGCAGGGGAACTTGGCTCCAGAAGAAATCGACGAAGCCATTTTCGAGCGTCATCTCTATACCCAGGGTCTTGAAGACCCCGATCTGTTGATTCGCACGAGCGGTGAGATGCGAATCAGCAATTTTTTGCTCTGGCAGTTGGCCTACGCGGAGATGTACATCACGGAGACGCTGTGGCCGGATTTCGATCGCGATGCGTTTCACCAGGCTCTGCTCGATTACCAGCAGCGTCACCGCCGGTTTGGCAAACTGTAGAGCGGTCTATGATGGAGAGACAGTTTTGAGGGGCCAATCCGATGACCGCGATCACGCTCCAACTTGAACCGTTGACCCTTTTAACCCGTGAAGCGTTTGTTACCCTTTGCGAGGCGAATCCTGATGCTCAATTGGAACGTACGCCGGATGGAGAGTTGGTTATTATGTCACCTGTGGGTGGAGGCAGTGGCAAGCGCGAGGCGAGCTTGATTGTTCAGGTGGGCAGTTGGAATGAACGCGCGGGCCTAGGTGAGGTGTTTAGTTCTTCGACCATTTTTAGTTTGTCGGGGGGAGGCGATCGCTCGCCGGATGTGGCTTGGGTGCGCCAGGATCGCTGGGATGCCTTGACGGTGGAAGAGCAGGAAGGATTTCCGCCGATTTGCCCTGATTTTGTGATTGAGTTGCGTTCTCGCACGGATCGCCTGAAGCCGCTCCAGGCGAAGATGCTGGAGTATTTGGACAGCGGTTTGCAGTTGGGGCTGTTGATTAATCCTCAAGATCGCCAGGTGGAGCTGTATGGAGCGGAGCAGCCGATGCAGGTGCTTGAGGCTCCGCTGTCGGTGGTGCTGGGGCCACTGATGCCGGGGTTGGAGTTGGATTTGCGATCGATTTGGTGACGATCATGTGGCGTTTTCATGGAACCCCCGTTTCTCGAATTATTTATCCTGGCAAAAAAACAAGTATTTACACGCAAACCAGCGCAACAAAGATATCGCTAGGATGTGCCTGAAGCCAGGAAAATGATAGGTCTAGTTTGCCATGAGTCGTAACGTCAGACTGTTCCCGACCTATTCCCAGAAAGAAAATCAGACGACCAATCATTGTCTGTTGATTCTCAAAATGCTTTACGAAGAAAACCCAAAATTTCTCACGTAAGCCTTGGGGAATCTTCTAGAGGACAAATTTGCAGGCTCTGTCGGTGTTCATTTTACCCAGCAGGTTCGCAGCAAAGGAGCAATTCCGGATGGTGAGATCAGTCAACAGCCATTTTCCATTTTAATTGAAACCAAGCGGGGGCAAGATTTCAGAGAAGCCCAGCTTTTGGGGCATCTGGAGATTCTAAGGAAACGCCAGGGAGAGAAAGTCCTGATCGCGCTGGGTAACTTTGATCGGGATGACGCCTCCAGCGAACCCGCATTTGCAGAAGTTCACCGACAAGCGCGTATTCACGATGTTGCGTTCTGTGCAGTGAGTTTTGAGCAATTTCTTCAGGCGATTCAGCTTGACTATTTGCCCAAGAATTTGGCGGATGCGATCGCCGACCTCCAAGAATACCTCGACGAAGAAAACTTGCTGCCATCCTGGAAATACCGTCTAGATGTTGTTAATTGCAAACTGAGTTTTGATAGCGTCGTCGCCCACCAAATTTATATCTGCCCTGCGGCGGGCGGGCAATACAATCATCGCCGTAGTCTGTACCTGGGTACCTACCGCAACAAACAGGTCGAACGAGTTGCTCAGATTCAAGCAGTCTTGGATTTAGAGTCGGCAGATGAGCACACCCTTAAATGGAATAACTCGGATTTGAACGAGTCTGAGATTGTACGAACCGCTCGAGAGCGGCGATCGACGCTAGGTGAAGATTGGTATCCTGCACGTATTTTTCTGCTGGGTCAGCTGTACAAGACTGATTTCAGGAAAACAACCCCTGGCGGCATGATGGGCAGTAAGCAATACTTTGAGATTGGACATTTGGCGATCGCGGATGCCCAAAATCTAGCCCAAGTATTGAGCGGCTCATCCTGGGATCAATACTAGTTAGCAAAGCCCCGCCCTCAATCTTTTAAACTTTCTCTAAACCTCTTCTTCCCCCAACTCGCGTAGACGCTGGGCCAAGCGATCGGCTCGCTGGGCCTGGGTTTCTGCTTCACTGAAGAGGCGATCGCCCCCCTCCCCAAACCAACTCAACACCTCCCGACCGAGGGGATCCTGCGGCAACAGACAACGGCCCAGACCCAAGCCCACTTCTGGCCTCCAAACCGGCTCGCCCCGCTGCAACTGATAGACACCGTCCACGAGCCGATAGACCTCGAAGGGGAGCTGGCGATCGCGCTGCCAATACCGAGGGTTATAAACCGCATAAAACAGCACTCCCCAACTTCGATAAATTTCGAGCTTGCTGGCGGATTCCGCAAATTTTGTTTGCGTATTTTCCGAAATTGACCAACGGGAACCTGAATACAGGGGCAACGGTCTGCGTAGATATTCACCCAGATCGAACCTCAGCAACATCTGCGAGCTTTTATGGTTTCAGAGATTTCGCCCCAGATTTCGCCCCAGATTTCGCCCCAGAGCTGGCCTCGCCCTGCCTCAGGAATGCCCTCGGAAATTCCGTCAGACTGCCTGACCGCCACACCCACCCTTTCAGTTCGGGGCCTGACCAAACGCTTTCAGCAAAAAATCGCCGTCAACGATATCGACCTGGATCTCTTCCCCGGCGAAATCTATGGGCTGATCGGGCCGAATGGTGCAGGCAAAACCACGCTGATGGAAATGATGGTGGGCGCGGCAATGCCAACCCTTGGGGAAATTTGGATCGACGGTCAACCCTTTCGCTCAGATCAAAACTCGTCCCGGCTTCAGCGTTGCATTGGCTTTTTGCCCGATGACTATCCGCTCTATGACGACCTCAGCGTGTGGCAATATCTTGATTACTTTGCGCGGCTTTATGGCGTGCGCGATCGCCGCGATCGCCTCTATGACATCCTCGAGCTCGTCCAGCTCACCAGCAAACGCCACAGCCTGACCACAACACTCTCCCGAGGGATGAAACAGCGGCTGGGTCTTGCCCGGACGATTATTCATCAGCCGTCATTGCTGGTGCTGGATGAACCGGTGTCCGGCCTTGATCCGGTGGCGCGGATGGAATTTCGCAACATTATTCGGACACTGCAACAGGGTGGCATGACGATTTTAATTTCGTCTCATGTGCTCAGCGACCTCGCCGATTTTTGCACAACCATCGGGATTATGGAGCTAGGCCATCTGGTGGAAAGTGCACCCCTTGAGGAGCTTTACCAGCGGCTGAGCCGTCAACAAATTTTTATTGTCAGCTTGGGAGACCTCGCTGATTTGGAAGCAGCCCTCGCCTCCCAGGCCTGTGTGATTTCCCAAACACGGGTGTCTGAGCGCGAAATTCGGGTGGAGTTTGAGGGGGACGCGGGGGGCGCGGGGGAATTGCTGCGATCGCTCATGGCCGCCAACCTCCCCCTGTGCCAGTTCAACCACACCCGCGAAGACCTCGAAACCATCTTCCTCAAACATCTAGACCACAAACAGGTGTCCTAGCGGATTTTCTCACTGCTTTGGATCCCCCGATACAGCCACCCCATAACGGCAACCCTGCTCACCCCCCCCTGCCCACAACCATGATCACAACCACAACCGCAAAAATTCTCGAGCTCGGCCTAGATAAGATTGGCGACTGGAACCCTCAGCTCATGCGGGAGTTGCAAGGGCGATTGCGGTGGCGCAATCTTCTGATGGCGCTGATTCCCACAATTTTGCTGCAGACCTTCATCGTTCTAAAATATGTCGTCAAACTGCCGGTAGAAGGCCCTGCCAATCGTTACTGCATGGGGCCAACCCCCAACGGAATGCCCCTGTGCGAACGTTTAGGGACATCCGCTGCGAGCGGTTGGCAGACCAACTGGCCGCTATTTTGGGCCGATATTCTCAAAGATTTGAGTCTTGTGGTGCCTTGGGTCGTGGTTCTGGGCGGTGTTTATTTGCTCGCGGCAGATTTGTCCAAGGAGATACGACGAGGTACGCTCAACTTTCTGCGCATGAGTCCCCAGCAAGGGCGTCAGATCTTGCTGGGCAAACTCTTGGGTGTGCCGATCTTGCTCTATGTGGCCCTGGTTGCAATACTGCCGCTCCATAGCTTTGTGGCGTTGCACACCGATTTTGATTTTGCGAAGATTTTGGCGTTTTATGGCGTCCTCGTCGCGACGATGGTTTGCTTCTATGCAGCGGCGCTGTGGTTTGCCCTCGTTGCAGAGGCTTTGCAAGGCTTTCAGCCCTGGCTAGCCACGGGGCTCGTCGCTGTGATTTTGATGGCAGGAATGCAAGGCGACGCTCAGGGGAGTGTACTCAATTGGGCCAGACTGTTTAATCCACTCAACAGCTTGCGCTTCCTGGCAGACAACACTCCCTCGAAAGATAATCTGGGTATCATGCTCGATGGCATCTTGACCGATACCCACGGTTTGCGTCACTTTGCCTGGTGGTATGCTCCGATTGGCGCGGATTTTCGCAGTTATGCCCTGTTGGCGATCAGCAATGCACTGGGTTTTGGCTTGATCTACTGGTTACTGTTAGAGCGTCGGTTTCAATCCCCCGCCACCAGCATTATTTCCAAGCGCCACAGCTATGGGCTCAGCCTTTGGGCTGCGGTTTGGTTTGTGGGGTTTGATCTCCAACAGGACTGCGCAGACTACTGCTTTGACCCTAACTATATTCCAGGGACGCCCAACGCGATCTGGCTGTTTGCCAGTTTTAGTCCATCCTTCATCATTCTGGGATTGCTACTGATAGCCTTGCTGTTGCCGACGCCCCAGGCCCTGATTGACTGGGCTCGATACCGACGACAGGGTGAACGTCAGAGCGATCGCCCACACGCCCAACTCACTCGACTCCTTCAAGATCTCCTCTGGCAAGACAACAGCCCGCCGATGCTAGCCTTTGGGCTCAATGGAGTCATTGTTCTTGCCGTCTTGGCCTTGGGCGTCGGGGTACAAGGCACCGTCTCTTTGACACAGCTGTGGGTGATTTGGGGATTGTATGAGCTGCTACTCCTTAATGGTTTGCTGGTGGTGCAGCGGCTGGCGATCGCCAATTTCACCCACTGGCGCTGGATGGCGATCGGCGCTCTGCTCGCTGGGGGCCTGGGGGTGCCGATGGCGCTGGGTTTGCTGGGTATCCAAACCGGGACATCCGGGGGCTCACTGTTTCTGTTCACCCTGATGGCTCCTCAGGCGGTGGAGGTGGCGAACTTTGGGGCGATGGCGATCGCCTTTGCGGTTCAGCTCTCGCTAACCACGCTGCTCACCACCACCTTCAGCCGTCGCCTGGGACAGCTCGGCCAGTCTGAATGGAAAGCCCTGAGTGAGCAACGACCTCGCCCGAGACTCGCTTCTCTTGATCGATAATGATTTTCATTGTCGTATACTAAAGCCTGGCCAAGCTTTTGTTTTCCTTGGTCTAACCGGATCCATGCAGTCCAGTTTGCCGACTCATTCACCGATTTTGAGTGTTCAACATTTGACCGTCCAGCGCGGTCGTGCCACGGCGGTTCGAGATGTGTCGTTTTCCTTGGCAGCGGGCAAGGATATGGCGATCGTTGGCCCCAACGGAGCAGGTAAAAGTACGCTCATTCAGGCGATTTTGGGTCTGTTGCCCTACCAGTCGGGGGAAGTCAAATTGTTTGGCCAAGCCTGCGATGCGCACAGCGCGCCCCTGCTGCGCCATGATGTCGCCTATTTGCCGCAAAACTTTTTGGTTGATCCCCGCATTCCCATGACGGTGATGGATCTGGTGGGGCTAGGCTGGGATCGATTGGGGTTGCAACTTCCCTGGGTGGGGTGGCGCGATCGCCGCGCCGCCGTCCACAATGCCCTCGCCCAGGTGGAAGCCGGTCACCTCCACCCCCAATCCCTCAGCAGTCTGTCTGGCGGCGAACTCAAACGCGTGCTGTTGGCCTACTGCTTGGTACGCCCCCGCAAACTCCTCGTCCTCGACGAAGCTCCCGCAGGTTTAGACCTTTGTAGTGAAGCGGATTTCTATCGGTTGCTTAACCATCTCAAGCGGGAACAGGGCTGGTCAATTTTGCAAATTTCCCATGACCTGGAAAGGGTTCGTGCCCACTGCGATTGTGTGCTGTGTTTAAATCGGCAGTTGCTCAAGCAAGGATCACCAGAAGAAGTGTTGCACCCCGATATTTTGAATGCGGCCTATGGCCCAGGCTTTGTTTTCAGATAGGGGAGCAATTTTGATGGCCATTGACTGGCAAAATTTCTTTGAATTGCTCCATCTCCCCTTTATGCAACGGGCGCTTCTGGGTGGACTGTTGCTGGGAACGACGGGTGGTTTACTGGGCAGTTTTACGGTGCTGCGACAATTATCCTTTTTTGGCGATGCCTTGGGTCACTCGGCGTTGTTGGGGATTAGTTTGGGGGTTTTGCTGGGCATTAGTCCGAATGTAATCCTGATTCCGTTTTTGATTGTGTTTGCGATCGGCGTCACCTATCTCCTCGAAAAAACCCGTCTCTGGAACGACGCCCTACTCAACATTGTCTATTCAGCATCCCTGGCGCTGTCGATTATTATTCTCAGTTTTGTCAAAGATTACCAGGGTGGAATCAATCAGCTTTTGTTTGGAGATGTTTTGGCCATTCGTCCAACGGATCTGATTTTCAATAGTCTTTTGCTGGGTGTCTGCATCGTCTTTTTGGGCCTCACGCTTCGAGCCCAAATGTTGGTGACGCTCAGTGAATCATTGGCGAAAGTTCGAGGTATTGCGGTTCGGCAGCACGAGCTAGCATTTGTGATTTTGCTCTCTTTGGTGGTCGCGGTGGCGATCAAGTCTGTGGGCGTTTTGTTGGTGAGTGCTTTTATTGTCATGCCCGCCTGTACAGCTCGATTGCTGAGCGATCGCTTTAGCCAATACGTTGCAATTTCCGTAGGCCTGGGGGGGGGATGCGCGATCGCCGGAGTCTTGCTCTCAGCCCTATTCAACTTGCCTTCTGGCCCGACTATTGTCATGACTCAATTCACGTTATTTCTGATCGCAATGCTTTGGCCAGTGCGCAGAAAGGTGATGCTTTAGACAAGAGACAGTGAGTAGAACTTATGCATTGGATGGGTCGATGCGGTGGTGGTCTGGCTATTGGCAGTGGCTGAAATCGGTATAAATTTTAAGTTTCGTCAGTATTTTATTTTTTTAGTCAGTCTGGTTCTAGAATTCAATTTAGCTTCTAGATCGCGTAGATCGTGATCGCCATCAACTTCTAAATCGTCGGCCTCCAAAGTATCGCCATCTTAAAGTTCAGCCTCTAAACTATCTACAATCCAAGTCCACAATCCAAGTCCTCTGCATCTACAGCGAGATTTTGAATCATGACGTTAATCACTTTGCAGGAACCGTGCCTAATCTCGGGTGAGTCCGCAACTCCGATCGCACAACTCCCGCCGGTGTGGCAAATGATCGCCCAAGACGATCAAAAGACCCAAGTTAGCATGGGCGATCGCACCGCCTACGTTCACCTCGCACAACTGTTTCACCACAAACTCGCAACCGGCGATGTCGATCTCTTCCAAGAGCGCCCCGCGTTGAAACGCTTCCGGTCTAGCTACGCCCAACTGCTTGGACCGCTCGCCTGGGAAACGCTCAACTTCTATGGCGGAGATTTTTTGCGCGATCGCTATCCCAATTTCTCTCGGATTCTGCGACAGGCTGAGTCCCAGTATGGCCCAGACAGCGACGCCGCCAAAGTAGCCCACATTGGCCTCGATCTGTTTCAAGAATTTGGCTACGACGTCCCTGCAAGCTTCTATGACGTTCACCTAGCACCGCTCGATCGCGACCACATTTTTGAAGAGCGGGCGCTGCGCTATGACCCCCGCGATCGCGGGCACAAACAAGCCTGGGACGCCATGCTCCACGCCTGTAAGGTGTTTGCCATCCAAATGAAAATCCAAAGCGTGGCGTCCCAGTATGGCTTCACTTACCAGCATGGGTGTGCTTGCAACTCTCATCTGTCCAATATTGACAAAGCGACGGGAGCCTTTGGCTATGCGATCGCTCCAGAAAAGCGTCAGCGCTGGCTGCGCAGTTTTCTCTGGACGGCCTGGTATGAGTACACCCTGTTTAACCTCATTCCCAACACCGCCTATTTGGTGTAGCACATACACCCCGACCGCTCCGTACCGGCTCGCCTACCTGGACTCTCCGCAGTGCTCCGCCTATACCCGAAGGGTTAGGGGGTGGTGAAGCGGAGCAAGGGCCAAGCGGGAGCAATAGGGTGAAGCGTAAAGACTAGATATAGTCCAAGTTCTAGCGAATTTGAGCTGATAAAATAGGGTTATGCTAACCCTGACCTATGAGTACAAACTGAAGCCGACCGCTCAGCAGATTGAGGAGCTAGAAAATAGCTTGTATGTTTGCCGAAAAGTGTGGAATTACGCTCTGCGAGAGCGCAAGGATTGGATCGCTTCAAGAAAGTGCCCTATCAATGCATGCTCGATTCGGGGTGAGTACATCATGGCGGCAGATGCTCCTTATCCTGTCTTTTCCCAGCAGTGCAAATCCCTGACCCAAGCCAAGAAAACGAATCCTGAGCTCAAATTCGTCAATGCTCAATCCCTTCAGCAGGTGCTGAGAGCCTTGGAAAAGGCATTCAAGGATAGAGCAGAGCGTGGGTTTGGATTCCCTCGATTTCCTGTCAGCCTCGGATGGTTGGCAAGTTCATCGTCCTCGGTTTTTCGTTGACCTGCAAAGCGAGCTGAAATTGCTGCAACGCAGACTCAAGAAAAAAGTGCTGGGGTCGAAGAACTGGAAAAACTTCAGCTCAAGAGCGCAAAGCTGCATGAACGAATCAGCAACACTCGCAAGGATTTTCACTTCAAGATTGCACATCAGCTCTGTGACCGGGGCGATGTGATTGGGGTGGAGGCTCTGAACTTGATTGGATTGTCCCGTGGCATGTTGGGTAAACACATGCTGGATGCTGGCTTGGGACAGTTCCTGAATCAGATTTTGCCTTGGGTTTGCTTCAAGCGGGGGAAGGGTTACCTAGAAGTGAATGCTCGTGGAACTTCCCAAGAGTGTCCAGGTTGTGGTCATGCTGTCAAAAAGACGCTTTCTGACCGTTGGTATCATTGTCGCCATTGCGGGTCATCAATGCCTCGGGACATTGCGAGTGCGATTGTAATCAAACAAAGGGCCGTGGGGCGCACGGTTCAGGAAAAGGCTTGTGGAGACGGTCTAGCGGGGGTGGCGGCATGAAGGTGCTGTTATCTAGCCAAGAGTCTGTGAAGCAGGAATCCCTATCCATATCGCCCAGCGATTGGGTGGATGAGCGTCAAACAGGGCTATTCTGCGTCACCTGCGGGCGATCGCCCTTGGATGCCCAGCCGAAGACCCCGTAAGATAATCAAACAGTACATTGGTCTTGAGGATCTCCTTCCTATGCCCTCTGGGCGCACCCACGATCGCATCACGCTGATGAGTCTGCCTTGGTTATCGGGTGGGGTTCTGTTGGCGACCCGCAGCCCGCTACAGGCGCTGCTGTTTGGCAGTACTTATTTGTTTGGCGGGCTGATGCTGAGTCCTGATCTGGATATCCATTCGTTGCCCTATAAACGCTGGGGACCACTGCGCTGGATTTGGCTGCCCTACCGTTGGGCGATGCAGCACCGGTCAATGCTATCCCACGGCCCCATTGTTGGCACGGTATTTCGGTTGCTCTATCTGGGGGCTTGGCTGCTGCTATTTGGGGGGATTGGGGCAGTGGCGATCGCCCAGCTAATTGCCCCAGAGCACTGGCAACAACTTAGCCTCTTCCAGCTCGACCGAGGGCTACTCGAGCTCAAAACCCTAACGCTGCGACATCCGACAGAAGCACTCGTGCTCTATTTAGGCCTAGAGCTAGGCTGTATGAGCCATGCCCTAAGCGATTGGATCGCCAGTGCTTGGAAACGGCTCCGCAGAAAAAACAGCCAAGCTAATGCCAAGCACTCCCGCCGAAAATAGCACGACTGGAGAACAAGCATTTTGCCAAGAAACGACGATCTTTTCAATTGCCATCCTGAGATAGCGTGTTGAGATTCTGTCCTTGCTGTTGCGCAGGTTCTTGCAGAACACCGGAAACCAGGGCGGCTATCAACAAACAAGCAATCAACATCATCCAACCTGGTACGCTTCCGGAAGAAGAACTGCTAGAAGAAGTGGATGAGTGCTTTGGCGCATCACTCTGGGGCTGATTTATCATTTCTGCAACATCCCTAAGCTAAAAAAGTCCAGTCAAAAAAAGTCCAAGGTGTCTATCGTAAAGTTAAAGACCGGTAGAAAGAATGGCCCCACCTTATGCTTTACTCCTTCATCAAAATGGGGATAAGACCGGAACTTGAGACATTCTATCTTGATGAATTTACTGAGAATTTTGAGACTTTATTTTATGATTTCTTTTTTTTTCAGTACTCCATGTCTGTGTTCACCATTCTTCTCTAGCAGAAAAGGCCAGCAGTCAGCCTTAGCTCGTGATTTATGACAGAATCATTTGTCACAAATTATGAGCCAAAAAACGAGAAAAAACGGGGAGAACCCCGTTTTTTCTCGCTAAAGTTTTAATCGCTAAAGACAGTGAATTCTGGTTCGCTCTCCCCTATGTAAGATTGTGTGTACGGAGATTATCTACTGGTTGATAGTACACTTTAGCTCCATCATTAGCGACAAAATGACAGCGCTTGGCCGAGCGAAATAGGCTGCGGAAAATCGGTTCATCGGACTTGCGGTAATACTCTCCCAGAACCGGTTTAATCGCTGCCGTGGCCCGCTTGAGATTGTAGTGGGGAATACTCAAGAAAATGTGGTGGGCCACATGGGTGCCGATGTTGTGATGAATCGGATTGAAAATACCGTAGTCGCGATCGATCGTCGAAAGCGCACCCTTGAGGAAATACCAATCTTCGGAGCGGTACCAGGGAATATCATCTTCGGTGTGGTGTAAATAGGTGACCAAGTCCAACCAGATGACGAAGATAACGTAGGGTACAAGATAGTATTTCACCAGAAACAGCAGCCCAAATTTGAGCCCCAACACAGCGAGCAACACCACCATCGCCCCCCAGCAAATACTGCTGGTGATCACGTCGTTGCGCTCAGAAGGCTTAAAAATTGGACTGCTGGGCAAAAAGTGGGAGCCCTTGCGCCCGGAGGAGCGTAAGAATAGATAGAACGGATAGGCTAGCAAAAACAGCTTAAACCGCATCAACTTTTCGGGCGCACCCATCGCCTCGTAAGTTGCCTGGGAAATGGGATACCAGCTCTCGTCGGTCTCAATATTGCCCGTGTTGGCGTGGTGGGTGCGGTGGCTGATGCGCCAACCATGGTAGGGAACCAGGATAGGGCTGTGAGACAGGTGGCCGATGAGGCTATTGAGCCAGGGGTACTTGGAGAACGAGCCATGGCCGCAGTCGTGGCCGACGACAAACAAGGCCCAAAACAGGGTGCCGGTGGCGAACCAAAACACAGGGAAGAAAAACCAGGAGTCGAGGGCTGCTGCGATCGCATACAACCCCGCAATCAGGCCCAGGTCAAGAAAAAATAAGCCAGCGATCGCGCCGTATTAGGCTCAAAGCACTGGGTCGGAATCGCCTGGCGTACATCCTGAAGCGTAAACGGAAGACGCTCTGGCTGTGGGTTTTTGGGAGCAGGCTCAGAGGAGTTCCCCTGAGGTGAGGAGGCAATTGATTGCACGCAAATCTCCAAATCGTGGACAGTTTCAAATCTTGGACAGTTCCCAGTCGTGGGCAGCCTTAACTTTGGTCAAAAGCTTCATGAAAGAGCTTAACGGAAGTTAAAAGACTGTCGCTTATCTTCTCACAAGGACTCCCGCAGATTGACGCGATCGCACCCAAGTCAAGGATTTTCCGCAAACCGCCCGCTCAACCCCGCAGAATATCCGAATATCTTTAGAGTTTCCTCTCAAAACAAAACCGCTCGTGCTACCCTAGAAGAGTTGTCAAATACCGCACACTCAGGATTTCGGGTGGCTTGAGCCGGATTAGGGGATTAACGCATTCCCCCCTTGAAGGCTCTCAGAAGCTGCTCTGAGTGGAGGATTAACCCGAACGGAGAAAAACATGGCAGTTGTATCGTTGGCCCAAATGATGGAGGCCGGGGTTCACTTCGGGCACCAAACCCGTCGCTGGAATCCCAAAATGGGTAAGTACATCTACACCTCTCGAAACGGTGTTCACATCATCGACTTGGTGCAAACGGCTAAGTTGATCGAAGGTGCCTATAGCTACATTCGCACCGCTTCAGAGCAGGGGAAGCGTTTCCTGTTTGTCGGAACCAAGCGGCAAGCCGCAGGGATTATCGCCCAGGAAGCAGCTCGCTGTGGTGCCTACTACGTCAACCAGCGCTGGTTGGGCGGCATGCTGACCAACTGGTCTACGATTAAGGGCCGGGTTGATCGGCTCAAAGAGCTAGAGCGCATGGAGGAGAGTGGTGCGATCGCCCTGCGCCCCAAAAAAGAGGCCGCTGTGCTGCGCCGCGAGCTAGAGCGTTTGCAAAAGTACCTGGGCGGCATCAAAAACATGCGTCGTCTGCCAGATGCGGTGATTATCATCGACCAGAAGCGCGAATATAACGCCATTCTGGAATGCCAGAAGCTCAACATCCCGATTATTTCCCTGCTGGATACAAACTGCGATCCCGATCTTGCAACCATCCCCATTCCAGCCAATGATGACGCCATTCGCTCGATCAAATTGATTATTGGTCGTTTAGCCGACGCGATTTACGAGGGTCGTCATGGTGAACTGGAGACTGATGACTTTGCAGACGAATATCCTGGCGCTGAGGATGACTACGAAGAAGTAGAGGAAGTCGCTGAGGCGGATGAGGTCGCGCCTGCTGAGGCATAACCCCTACCTTGCGTTCGCCTTGGCTTCGGTGCAGGTCGATCGCGAGGGCGAATGCTCCGCATCCAAGCCCCCATCTGAGGGTTTTACTCATTTTACGAAGTGTTATCAAAGGAGGCTAACGATGGCAGATGTGAGTGCCAAGCTCGTCAAGGAACTGCGCGACAAAACTGGCGCAGGCATGATGGATTGTAAGAAAGCCCTGAAGGAGACCGACGGTGACCTTGAGAAGGCGGGCGAGTGGCTGCGCCAGAAGGGAATTGCCTCGGCATCCAAGAAAAGTGGCCGCACTGCCGCTGAGGGACTGGTCAGCAGCTACATCCACACCGGTGGACGAGTGGGCGTTTTGGTCGAAGTCAACTGTGAGACGGACTTTGTTGCTCGGGGCGACAAATTTGCGGAACTCGTGCGGAACATCGCGATGCAAATTGCGGCTTGTCCCAACGTCGAATATGTCACCGCCGAAGAAGTTCCTTCTGACATGCTAGAGAAGGAAAAAGAAATCGAGATGGGCCGGGAGGATCTGGCGGGCAAACCCGAGGCGATTCGTGAAAAGATCGTGATGGGCCGGATTGAAAAGCGCCGCAAGGATCTGAGTTTGATGGATCAGCCCTACGTCCGTGATCAAACGATTACTGTGGCTGAGCTGGTCAAAAAGAGCATCTCGGAACTGGGTGAGAATATTCAAATTCGACGTTTTGCTCGCTTTGTCTTGGGTGAAGGCATTGAGAAAGAGGAGACCGATTTTGCTGCGGAGGTTGCAGCAGCGACGGCCACAGGTAACTAGGATTCGCGAACTTCTGTTAAGGTTGCATTCCCAGGGAATCCTTGGGAATGCTTTATTTTTTGAGAATGTTTCAGCCGCTGGCTGGCCAGCAATGACTACCCTCGTGAGCGCCATGGCAAAATCAGTTGAGCAAATTAACCGAGAGCTTGCGGCCCTCGAGGAACAGTCCCAGGAGCTGGGGCAAACGCTGCGGAGTCTTTATGGTAACTATCTGGCCGAGTTGGGACAAGTGACCCGGCAGCAGCTCACGTCTGTCTGTTACCAGCTTTGTACGCAGCTTTATCCTGAGTCATTTTTGAAACTGTCTTACCGTGGACGAGACCGGCTACAGCGGCAAATCCGGCAGTGTAGCCAAGCGCTACAGGAGCGGCTGGAGTTGGAGCAGCTGTTTCAGCCCGATGAGTCGGAGTTGGAGGCGTTGGAGGCGTCGCTAGTGGGCGGATTGCATTTTACGCGGGAGATTGAGCCTTTGGAGAATCTGTCAGAGCGGTGCTCTAATCCGTCTGGGCCAGAGCTTGCTGGGTCTGGGTCTGCTGGGCCGGATCATGCTGCCTCTAGTCATTCTGGTTGGGACTTGCATGCTCCTGATTTGAACTTGTCGGGCTTGGAACTGTCGGAGGAGGAGGCGATAGGGTCTGCGGCGATCGCACCCCCTTTTGTCTCGCTGTCCCTGTCCCAAAGAGATGGAGAACCCCTTTCGCCGGGGGTGTTTGGCGAGTGCGATCGCCGCAGAAGCAGAAGCCGAGGAACGCCCGTCCACGGACACACGGGCGGACTCGTCCCAATCAGAGCCCACTGTTCCCAAAACCCCTCAGGACATGTTGGCTTGGCAAGAGCGTGTTGAGCGCGCCATTGCCCAGCGGATGCGTCAAAGTTCCCAAGAGATGACCCGACTGCTGGAAACGTCCGGGGTACTCAGTAATCAGTTGCCAGATGGTTTGTTGGCCCCCGGCCCGCATCTGGGCGAGGAGGAGGCCGATGGCGAAATGCCGGACTCCGAGCGACGGCGACGCCCGAAAAAACGGACGAGCTTATCGCCTCATATTTTAAGTTTGACGCTAGAACCTGCGGGAGATCCCAGAAAGCGAAAGGCGAAGGGGGACGATGGAGCGGGGCCGCCGGAGGGCGTTCAGATTGTAGCGATTTATCTGCGGCTAGCGGAAATTGAGTTTGCCATGCCGCTGGTGATGGGCTGGCGCAACCACATCCGCGCCAAGGCCAAGGAGATGCAGCGCCTGGCTCACCAGTATGAGGAGAAACTGCGAGAGCGGGCGATCGGCGAAGCCGAAGCCGCTTGGCGCAGCACTTGGTCAAATGATTGAGCAAAGGTTTTGTCATGACCGATTCCCGCAGGCCACTCCCCGATTGGAAGCGACTGCAGCAGGCGCTGGCGGTCGAGGCTGAGCGTGGGTTCAATAATCTCAAGGGCAATCAGCATCTCTTCCATGAATTTTTGGCGTTGAGTTTGCGGGAGGTGCCAGAAGGCTTTTCGGCGGCGGATCGGGTGCGTTGGGGAGAGATGGGCGATCGCTTCACCGCTTACCCTGATCTCAGCTTTGCCCAGCGCCAGCACCTGGTTGCCGAAACCCGTCGCCTGCTCTATCAACTGCGCAAAAACTACGAAGTGGATCCCGTGGGCATTCGCCCAGGTGTTATTCGCTCGGGTGCCACCAGCCCAGGTGCCATCAGCCCAGGTGCCAGTCAAACCCCCAGCGCCAAAGAGGCCAGTTCCTCTGGCTCCGCTACCTCCAAAACGAAGAAAACTCAAAAGCCCAAGACCACGGCCCTCATCAGCCCCAATCAAAACCTCGGCGGCCCGGCAACGGATCTAGAAATTCCGCTAACTCAGCTGAACGGTATCGGCCCCAAGCTGGGAGAAAAATTGGCACAGCTCGGGTTGTGGACCGTGCGCGATCTCTTGTTCTATTACCCCCGCGACTACCTGGACTACGCCAAACAGGTCAATATTCGTGAGCTAGAGCCGGGGGAAATGGCGACTTTGGTGGCGACGGTCAAACGCTGCAACTGTTTCACCAGCCCGCGCAATCGCAAGCTCACGATTTTTGAGCTGACCGTGCGCGACGCCTCCGGGCAGCTGAAAATGAATCGATTTTATGCCGGAAATCGCTTTGCCAGTCGGGGTTGGCAGGAGCAGCAAAAGCGGATGTATGCTCCTGGTGTCACGATCGCCGCATCAGGCCTGGTCAAACAGGGCAAATACGGCGTCACCCTCGACAACCCCGAAATCGAAGTGCTCGACCACAGCGAAGGTCGGATTGAATCGCTCAAAATCGGACGAGTCGTCCCGGTTTACTCACTCACCGAAGGCGTTGGTGCAGACTTGGTGCGGCGGGCGGTGATTGCGGCCTTGCCCTCAGCTCCGCGTTTGGATGACGCGCTGCCCGTGGGGCTGCGGGCCAAGTATGAGCTGTTGGACTTGCCGGAGGCGATCGCTCAAATTCATTTTCCCGAAGACGCCAACAGCCTACAAGCCGCCCGCCGTCGCCTCGTGTTCGACGAGTTCTTTTACTTACAACTGGGTCTACTCCAGCGCCGAGCCCGTCAGCGTCAAGAACAAACCAGCATTGTCCTTGCCCCCACCGGCGAACTGATCGAGCAGTTCTACAAAAATCTGCCCTTTCAATTTACCGCCGCCCAACAGCGCGTGGTCAATGCGGTATTGCACGACATGCAGCAAAGCGTCCCCATGAATCGCCTCGTCCAAGGAGACGTGGGCTCGGGCAAAACCGTCGTTGCCGTCGTCGCGCTACTGGCGGCAATCCAGGCGGGTTACCAAGGAGCTTTCATGGCCCCGACGGAAGTTTTGGCAGAGCAGCACTATCACAAACTGGTGGAATGGTTTAACCCACTCAACTTGCCCGTCGAGCTGCTCACCGGCTCCACCAAAACGGCCCAGCGCCGCGAAATTCACCGTCAGCTCGAAACCGGCGAGCTGCCCCTGCTCGTGGGTACCCATGCCCTCATTCAAAACCCAGTCCAGTTCAGCAAACTCGGGCTGGCTGTGATCGACGAACAGCATCGCTTTGGCGTGGCCCAGCGGGCTCTGCTCCAACAAAAGGGAAATAACCCCCACGTCCTGACCATGACCGCGACGCCGATTCCCCGCACCCTGGCCCTCACGCTTCACGGAGACTTGGATGTCAGCCAAATCGACGAACTTCCGCCCGGTCGGCAGGCGATCCAAACCAGCGTCCTCACCGGCGACGATCGCCCCCAGGGCTACGAACTCATGCGCCGCGAAATTGCCCAGGGCCGACAGGTCTATGTTGTTTTGCCCCTGGTCGAAGAATCCGAGAAGCTGGACCTCAAGTCTGCGGTTGAAGAACACCAAAACCTACAGGACAACGTTTTCCCAGAGTTCCAGGTAGGGCTATTGCACGGGCGGATGAGCTCGGCGGAGAAAGAGGCTGCGATTCAGGGATTTCGCGATCGCCTCACCCAGCTCCTGGTTTCCACCACCGTCGTCGAGGTCGGCGTCGATATTCCCAACGCCACGGTGATGCTGATCGAACATGCCGAACGCTTCGGCCTTTCCCAGCTCCACCAACTGCGGGGCCGTGTGGGTCGGGGGGCATCCCAGTCCTATTGTTTGCTGATGAGTGCCTCCAAAAGTGAGACTGCTCAGCAGCGCCTCAAGGTGATGGAGCAGTCCCAAGACGGATTTTTTATCTCTGAAATGGATATGCGCTTTCGCGGCCCCGGTGCCGTTCTGGGTACACGCCAGTCGGGTTTGCCCGATTTTGCCCTCGCGAGCTTAGTTGAAGATCAAGACGTGCTAGAAATTGCGCGATCGGCGGCGGAGAAGGCGATCGAAAAAGACGAAACCCTCGATCGCTGGCCCCTGCTCAAGGCAGAACTTGCCCATCGCTACAAGCGACTGATGGGTGGAGCTATCCTGACCTAGGCCACTGGGGCGTACACTGGGCTACCCTCACCCCAAACCGCGCTCTCCAATGACAGGAGAGGGGCTTCGCTGCGGCTCTCCTTCCATCCGAAAATTGAATGACAAGTTGCATCAAGAACAAGTTGCATCAAGAACAAGTTGCGATCGCAAAACCCTACACGATTAAGTAGCTCTGTCAATCTTTTTGCCAACACTTCACAAAACAGGCAAAATCAAGCAGAAAATCCACAATTGAGTGTTTATATTCCTCAATAAATTTGGGGTAACTAAAGCTACGTTGTTCGACTATTTAAGTCACTCATTAAGTCACTTATGTCCAAAAATAAATCACCGTGAAGCCTTTGGAATTAGATTAGTATTTGCGACTGTATCGTTAATTGATACATCAGTGTTCCTCGTAAAATACAAGTATTGCCTATAAAACTGATCTGCTTCATCTCCGTAAAACCCTTCAACATCAGGCTTTTCAAGATAAAGCTTCAATAAAACGTCCTGTCTTAACCGATTTATCCTAGGAGAAACAAACAGTGAGAAAAACTGTCAACTTGGCAAGACAAAACGAGACGAGTTCGGTTATGCGAATTTATCTGTGAATTGGGAACAGCAATATGGCTGATTCTGAATACTTAAGTCTGAATAGGTCAGTCTGTACGACACGATCGAGCTATTTAGACCCTACAAACCCAACAACGCCCAATATTCAACACCCAAGATTCAACGCCCAATATTCAATGCCTTGAGGGTCTAGCGCTTGACTGAAAACCAGAGCTATCGGTTTGGATTGCAAAATTATCTGCTCCACTTCGTGTCATGGTTGGAAAAATCCTATGCCACCTAATCTGCAAAATCGGTTCATCTACAACACTTCAGAAACTCCTTCAGAAACTCCTTCAGAAATTTTGAATCAGCTTCCGACTCAGCGATCGCCACGACCCACCCCCAAGCCTCGAGGCAGACAACGGCGCAGTCCTTGGGTACAAGCGCCCTCCCGTCGCCTCCCGACTCGAATCTCGCACAACCAAGTCTCGAGCAATCCAGCCTCAAACCCAGGCTTAACTGATCCGGCTTCCAAGGATCCGGATCTCGATTTGGAGTTCGCTGATGCCTGGTCTCCTGCGGTGGAAGCAGTGCTGGATCAGCCATCCTCGCGACTGCCGCAAATGCTGATGATGGGTGGTTTACTGTTTATGGTTAGCCTGGGGATTTGGAGTTGGTACGGCAAGTTTGACCAAATTGGCTATGCCAGCGGAAAGTTGGTTCCCCAGGGAGAGCTGTATAAAGTTCACTCGGCTGAAGCGGGAAAAATTGTCTCGCTGGCGGTGAGTGAAGGCAAGCTGCTGCAGGAGGGTGATCTGATCGCGGTGCTTGATAACGACTTGGCCAAGGGGGAGGTGGAACGCCTGCAGCAGGTGATTCAAACCGCTAAGCGACAGCTGGCCCAACAGCAACAACTGTTGGAGCAGCTCAAGCTAGAGGTCAAGAGCCGCCAGCATGTTTCCGATGCCGAAATTCAAGCGCAGCAAATTGCGGTGGGTAGGGCTGCCCAACAGATTCAGACTTCGCTCAGTTTGATGATGCAGTCCCAGGAGGATTTGCAGGGTTATCAAGAGCGGCTGGCACGCATTGAACCCTTGGTGACGGAGGGGGCGATCGCTCGGGAGCGACTCTTTGAAATCGAGCAGCAGATGCGCGATCGCCAAAGCAGCCTAATCCAAAACCAGGGCAGCGTTGCCCAAGCCCAAACCGAAGTTCAACAGCTCCAGGCGATTCTTCAACAGCGAGTGGCCGAAGGGCAGCGTGGCGAACTAGAATCGCAGCAGCGGGTACAAAATCTACTGCTCCAAATTACAGAACTCCAGGGCAGACTCCAAGAAAACGAGACCCTGATGAGAAGTGCTCAATCTCGCTTACAACAGTATTTCTTGTACGCCCCCGTCAGCGGCGTGGTCTCGTCCCTCAGCATCAAAAATCCCGGCGAAGTCATCCAACCGGGGCAAACGTTGATGGAGATGCGTTCTGGCGACGACCCACTGGTTTTAGAAGCCTTGATTACGAGCCGAGAGGCAGGCTTTGTGAAGGTGGGGATGCCGGTCAAAGTCAAGTTTGATGCCTATCCCTACCAAAAGTTTGGGGTCATTCCTGGCAAGGTCATCTTCACCTCGCCGGACAGCGAGACCAATCCCCAATCTGGCGCAACGGTTTACCGAATCAAGGTCAAGCTGGAGCGTCACCATATCGTTTCTGAAAAGGAAAAAGTTGAGTTTCAGGCAGGACAAACGGCAACGGCAGAAATTATTATTCGTCGCCGCCGGATCATCGACACGGTGTTGGAGCCGATTCGGCAGCTCCGCGCCAGCGGGGGCGGTGCTTAGGCTTGTCGAATGCAGCCTCTTGCTTGCATAGGCTTGGAATTGGCTCGCGATTCACCGGTCATCGCCCTGCATCTCCGTTTCACTCAGGTTGTCTATACATGGAACCGATCATGACTCACAGCTACTCTTCTCGTTATCCCCAGTTCAATAATTCTCAGTTCAATAATTCTCAGTTCAATAATTCTCAGCCTGTTAGCTCCCAGCGTCCTGGCAACACCCTGGACAAAGAGCAAGCGTTTTCCGACGTGATCGCGGCCATCTCCGAGGGAAAGTACTCCTGGGCCTGTGTTCTGATGTTACGAGCTGCGGGATACAATCCGCTGCACTATATGCCCTATCGGACTTACAACCGCATTATCAAAGCCAATTTGAATTTGGGTGGTGGTCGCTCAGGGCAGCGATCGCCCCTGAGCAAGTCTGCTTCTGACTACGGAATTGCGGATCTGCCTCACTTGGAAGCCACGCCTGAGCAAGCAACCGTTCGCGGCGGCTGGGGTCGTGTGGAAAGCGACACCGCACCTTGGTGGAGCACACTGCTTGAGCGGGCCGTGGGTGCCCCTCGTCCCTGGCGGTAGATCAGCCCCATCGTCGGGACGTCACGGGGTCGGGAAGCCAGGGTCAAGATCCCTCATGTAAGGAGAATAACGATGACGCAGGGCTTGAGTTTTCAGAAGCCTGCCACCGCACCCGATCGCCAACTTTGTGCGGGTGCGATCGCACAATTGCTGACCCAGGCACAGTGCGACCTACAACTGACTGACTCGATCGCCCAGTCCTTTGAAGTCGCACCGATGACCTTGGGCGATATCTTGGCCGATCGGGTCGGCCTGGATCAGGTCAATGTCGATCAGGGTAATATCGGCCAGGTTCGTTCATCGGATCCGAGAACCGGTCGAGCAGCCTCGGGCAGCGCCTCCCAGGAGTATATTCTGCTGGTTCTCCAGGGGCGCGTTCGCGTACTGGCCCATGCAGGTGTGAATCATGCGGGTGAGCCAGACTTTAGCTCCTGGCGGGAGTATTCGGCCCAGGTTGTGGAAGCCGGTGCTGCCTTTGGCGAACTGGAGCAGTGGGGCACAGATCAGCCCTACCGAGCAGTGGCCGCCAGTGATGGCTGGGTGGCTCGCATCGCCTGGAGCCGCTTAAAACCTTTGCTCAAACAGCTGCCATCGCTGCATCGATTGCTTTGTCGTGAAGCGCGCCAACGCGATGACTTGATTTTTCTGCGCACCCAGGTTTTTGGGGACGATCGCGCGATCGCCAGCTACCAACTCCAGCTTTTACTCGGGCTGCTGACCCCGATTGAAGTTGAAAAAGGAACCGCGATCGCACGGCCTACCCGAATCTAGGTTATGTTTGGCTGCGCCGGGGATGCATTGGCAATCAAACTTCCGGACAAACTTCTGGAGAAAGCCCTGTGGCCCTGGGCCAAGCCTGGGGATACCCGGAGAACACACCGAGAGAATGGGTTGCAAAAACAACAGTTAAGCTTTATGAACTGCCCCGCGATCGCTGGTCAGAAGCCTGTGCTCTAGGCTTCGGTCATCTGCCCTGTTGCGCCATGCTGGATTCCTCTGGCGATCCCCACCCAGGAACCTCCACCCAGGTACGGGCTCGCCCCCTGAGCGGTTTGTTGCGTCGCAACGATAGTGCGTTTACCAGCGCGTTCACCAATGCCCAGAGCAACGGCACTGGTCATGCAAACGGAAACGGTCATGCAAACGGAAACGGTCATGCAAACGGCAATGGTCATGCGAATGGCAATGGCAACCGTCCCGAATCTTCAACCACAACCGACTCAGGCCCAGACGGCGGCAATCGCGTCCCCGAAGTTGCCTTTCCCAAGCCGCCGAGCCGTTTGAGGTTGAGGCTTTGGAATCGCTTTCCGTTCATTGCGCAGCAAAGCATGGCAGACTGCGGCCCGACCTGTCTTGCCATGATTGCGCTCTATTGGGGACAGCGGCTCAACGTCAATATTTTGCGGGATTTAGCCCATGTGGGGCGATCGGGCGCAACGCTCAAAAACCTGGCTAGTGCGGGGGAAAAAGTTGGCTTTGCAGCGCGGCCCGTGCGCGCGAGTCTTAACCGCCTGACCGAGCAGCAAATGCCCTGGATTGCCCACTGGCAGGGGGATCACTATGTGGTGGTTTATCAGGAGCAGGGCGATCGCCTCCTCCTCGCAGACCCCGCTCGCGGCAAACGCCTGCTCTCCAAACAGCACTTTTGCGCAACTGGACCGGCTATGCCCTCCTCCTAGAACCCACCCCTCAACTCAAGCAGTCAGGAGCCACCCACAAAGCCTCCCTCAGTCGCTTTTGGAGTATTCTCTGGCCCTACCGCAACACGCTTTGGCAAATTGTCCTGTTATCGTTGCTGATGCAGCTCTTTGGCTTGGTCAGTCCGATCTTGACCCAGGTGATTTTGGATCAGGTCGTCGTTCAAAAAAATGTTGCCACGCTCAACGTTTTTATCATTGGCGCACTACTGTTTGGTATCTGGCAAATTGGCTTAGGAGCGGTTCGACAATATCTCTTAGACTTCTTTTCAAATCGGCTCAATCTCACCTTGGTCAGTGGTTTTATTAACCACACGCTGCGGCTACCGATGTCGTTTTTTGAAACGCGACAGGTTGGAGACATCATTACCCGCGTAGGGGAAAACCAGAAGATTCAGGCTTTTTTGATGCGGCAGGCGGTGTCCACTTGGCTGGATGCCACTATGGCCGTGGTCTATTTGGCGCTGATGTTCTACTACAATGCTCAACTCGCCTGGCTAGTGGTTGCACTGCTACCACCGATTATTTTGCTGACCCTGGCCGCCACACCTTTTCTAAAACAGCTTTCGCGAGAGGTATTTAACAAATCTGCCGAACAAAGCTCTCTTTTGGTCGAAATGTTAAGTGGTGTTTCCACGATCAAAGCCTCGGCGGCGGAACAGGAAATCCGTTGGCGTTGGGAAGCAAGTCTCACCGATTTACTCAATATTCAGTTTCGCGCTCAAAAACTCACCAACGGCCTCCAGGTCATGGGTGGTTTGATTAACTCCATGGGCAGTCTGGCGCTGCTTTGGTATGGGGCAAAACTTGTGATTGGGGATCAGCTTACCATTGGCCAGCTGATGGCGTTTAATATGCTGATTGGCAATGTGATTGGACCGGTGCTGTCCTTAGTGGGCCTCTGGGATGAATTTCAGGAGGTGCTAATTGCTGTGGAGCGATTGAATGATGTGTTAGAAACCCAGCCTGAGGATCAAACGGGTAAACCGATGTTAACGATGCCGCCGATGGAAGGAGAGGTGCGGTTTGAAAACGTCACGTTTCGCTATGAGCAAGCGGAGGAGAAAAACATTTTGCAAAATGTCTCCTTTACGGCTCGACCGGGTGAAACCATTGCCCTCGTGGGTCGAAGTGGCTCAGGTAAAACCACCTTAATCAAGTTGTTGCAAGGGATGTACCCACCCACGAGCGGCCGAATTAGCATTGATGGTCACGATATTTCCCATGTTTCGCCGAATTCGTTGCGATCGCAAATGGGTGTGGTTCCCCAGGAGTCTTTTTTGTTTTCTGGCGATATTCTCGAAAACATCAAAATCTACCGCGAGGAATACAGTCTCGAAGAAGTAGTTGCAGTCTCCAAACTGGCTGAGGCCCATGCGTTTATTCAAGATCTACCCATGGGATATTCGACCAAGGTGGGAGAGCGCGGCTCGAGCCTGTCGGGCGGGCAGCGACAACGGGTGGCGATCGCCCGGGCCTTGCTTGGCGATCCCGCGATTCTGCTGCTCGACGAAGCGACCAGTGCCCTAGATACTGAGTCCGAACGCCGCTTTCAACAAAACCTCACCCATATCAGCCAAGGCCGCACGACCTTCATCATCGCTCACCGGCTCTCGACAGTGCGCAATGCCGATCGCATTTTGGTTCTTGATCGAGGCGTGATTGTCGAACAGGGTGATCATGAAACACTCGTTAAGCAACAGGGGCTTTACTACCATTAGCTCAACAACAACTGGAGCTCTAACCAGGTTTATTAAGACTCTTTATAGTACTCCAGCCATAGCCCTATGAACCAGATTAGTGGTATGGCATGATTTTCTTCTTTACTTTTGAAGTGTTTTCGATCAGAGACATTAACTTGAACCAGACAACTTTAGATTTTGTTTGAAGCCAGGTCGCTATAGAGACGCAATCAACCAGAAAGTTAATGACAAAACAGAGTTTATTTCGAATAATCGGACTTATTTGCATCACAACAATTCTTTCCTTATCTATATGAAAATAATTCATCGTAACTTTGCACTGAGCCTGCCATTTTGGCAGATGTAATGAATTTGAGTTGTCTAATCTAAGACAGCAGTTGTTTAATACAACTTCCTAGGACTTGTATTGAAGGCCAGAGCAGATTTGTCCGCATTTAAGACCAAGGTAGATTGGTTCGTGGAGACCTATCCCGTTTCAACCCCTTACTGCGAATCTCTGCTAGTCAAGATATTTGTCTAGGCCTCTCTTTGCCACTTCCCAACTTCCAATCATCCTCAATATCCCATTGGAGACGCTTCAGCATGTCCCTCTCACCCACCTTAGAAAAGCCTTCATCTTCGGTCAAACCCACTGGAAAAACGCTTCCAAACTTTGCCGTTTCCACGAGTAATGTTGATTTTTTTTACAATGGCTCCGCCGTTACGGGCCAGCTGACCAATGCAGAAGCAGTCAGCTTAGTGCAGGGAAATGGAATTGCAACGGCGATCGCCAATGCCGCCGCCACCTTTAACCAAGACGGCAACTTTTCCAGCCTATTCACCCTCAGCGGCGTTCAGGGCGAAGAAGGAGCCTACAACTCCATTGCTAGAAGTGGAGCCCAAGTCATCGGGGCATTCTCCCTCAAAGCCTACGAAAAATTCGCCTTCGAGTTTGAGGCTGCTGACGACCAAAGCTCGAAGGAAATTGAGAACCGCGATCGCGAATATGCCTTCGCAGGCCAAAGTACCAGTTTTGTGGTTCTCGATATCACCAATCCTGACCGAGCTAAGGTCATTGATTACTTTGGCATGAACAGTCAGCTTGATTCTGGTAACAAGCGTGGGATTCAACGTCTCAGTCGCAGCCAAAATGTCAAGCTTAGCTCAGATCAAAAGGTTCAAAATATCGACGGCAACGACGGTATTGATTTTCAAGCTCGTCTTGTCGAAGGCAACTATCAGCGCAGTTTCAATCAAGATACTCGTCTGGCCGTGGTTGAAGTAACCAACAGCTATGCCGAAGTAATCGGTGATACCTTTATCGGCAATCTAGGCCGAAATGTCACCTATGGAAGCATTCGGAATGACACTTTGTATGCACCTGAATATGGCGGACGGGTTTACGCTAGCTATGGTAATGATGTGCTCGTTGGCCGAGATCGCAACGATATCCTTGAAGGTAGCTTTGGCAACGATAATCTACAGGGCAAAGGCGGTAACGATAAGCTTCATGGTGGCTTTGACAACGATCGACTCAATGGCGGACGAGGCAGCGATACCCTGGTCGGTGGTCAAGGTAAAGATACATTTGTGTTCACAAGCTCCGACTTCCGAACTCGTGAACATGATGTGATTGCCGATTTCGAGCCGGGGGTCGATCGGCTCGAGTTCAGCGGTTGGAGTTCTCGAGACATCCAAAAAGTCGCCAGTATCAACGGTAGCCAACAGGGCGCGACCTTGAAATTTTATTGGGGCGGTGAAGTTGTCTTCCAAGGTCTCACCACCGATCAACTCAAGCGAGAGTTAGTTCGCAGTCAAGGAGCCAGCGCCTCCTTTGGGCTGGATCAAGACACACTCCTGCGCCAGGGTACCCGTACGGAAATCGTCGGTGTTGAATCTGTCAATAACTTCAAGCAAAGCCAGGGCATCAGCCCTGTGGCTAACCTTGTCTTTGGTACGCAAGTTGAAGATGGCACAAAGCTCAGTGGTTCTGCCTCAACTATCCGTTTAGAAGGAGACAAAATTCAGTTCAGGGGTGATGTCAATGATTATACCTTGCAGTTCGTTCAGGGTGCTGCAACCAAAGCTAATGGTACATCCATTAACTACCAGGGGAGTGGCGACCTAGATACGAACATTCAAGGAGCGGTGGGCAGTGATACCTTTGGCACCCAGGTTTTCACGATACCTTAACTTTGTTTGCTGACTGTTCTTCTTTCGTTGAAGTTTTCGCCTATTCTGGCAGATGCTGCTTGATCTATGGACTGATATAGCAATCCGGCATGATTTTGAGAAATTCCATGAGACTGATCCATCCAGTACAAAGCTCTTGGTCTGAGTATACGGAGCAATATTCACGCCGGATTGCTATATCGCCGTCCAACTTGATTTTTGAACGGCTACCAAAAGCTTTGCCCCATAGGACAAGGGCTTCAGTCTCCGTATACCGAGAACGGATCAATCCGGACGGCTATATTAGGCCCCATTTCAAACAAAATTCAAAGTCGTCGAACTGCGATCGACTGAATATGCCAAAGTGGCAGTTCGAGTGGGATTTTATTTCCTATTATAGGCAGAGTGGAATAGTACTTCGATGTGAGTTTCAACAAAAGCAGACTTTCTAACGGGAGCAATTCGGTTAGAGCTCTCAATTCGTATCGTTTTGCCTAGACATCAGATTTGGGACAAAATATTTTGAGTATGTGCTGTTTTTGGCATGCATCATTTCAAGTGCGAGACACAAATATGCTAGCTCAAGAGAGTCATCTCTATTGCAAAACGTCTACCCAGAAAGATTGATCAAGAAATCGTTCGCACAGAAAATCATTCACATAGGAAACTATTGAGATGAACTTTAACTTTCAAGATCGAATTAATAACATCCAAGACCGAATTGATCAGATCGGTAGCAAGCCCCTAGGGACAGGTGGCAGCACAAATGGTACTGGCGGGGTAACCATCTTCAACCAGTCTCGGGCAACGGGTACAGCTGGTCGGGATAGCCTATTCGCGGGGACTGCTTTAAACGCAGTGCTTTCAGGATTGGGCGGCAACGACAATATTGTGGGTGGAGCAGGCAACGATACCCTAGATGGTGGAGATGGCAACGACACGATCGCCGGAGGAGCAGGCAACGATACCATCATCGGCGGAGCAGGCAACGACTTTTTAACGGGTGGTTTTGATGATGACATTGTTTCCGGAGATGCGGGTGACGATCGCATCTTTGGCGAACTCGGTGATGACTTCCTGTCCGGTGGCACTGGTATTGATCGAATTGATGGAGGGGTTGGCGACGACAGCTTACTGGGTGGCGATGGCAATGACAATTTGACAGGAGGAGCTGGTAGCGATGTCATCCTCGGTGGCAGAGGGAGAGACATTATTGCTGGTTTTGGTGGTATTGCCGGCACCAGCACCTCTGGCTTTGGTGCTGAGGTGGAGACCTTTGCGGGCGGTGGTGCAGTGGATAATAATGGTAATTTGGTCGTAAGTAGCCTGTATGATGGCGAAGCGGATGTGTTTGTTCTGGGTAATGCCCAGAGTGCCTTTTACACCTCGGCTGGATTGGGTGATTACGCAGTCATTCTCGACTTTGAGCTTGGCATTGATTCACTCCAGCTTAGCCCCACTGTAAGCTATGGGACTCAAGTAATTGACTTCGATGGTGATGGCGTTGGAGACACCTTGCTATCAGCTGTTCTGCCGAATGGCTCGGTAGATGCAGTAGCAATTCTTGCTGGCTTTTCGGGCAATTTATTTGCGTAATAGGCACGAATTCTGACATTAATTCAGGCATTATTTTCGAATCATGAACAGCCATGCCAGCCTTCGAAGCTTAGCGTAGTTAGTTATCTTGGGAACGCCAGATAAGAATTCATTCATCATCACGAAATTCATCCTTCAAACCTGCAACGATCGACCATTCGATTAATCATAAGCATGACTCTTTCTTATTAGAGTGTTTTGCGTCTAAAGTCGCTTTTCGAGATTGAACAGGCATATATAAGTGGTGAATTTATCATCGAATCCAAACTCAAAGATTAGCAGATTTATTGTCTGTTATTTTTTGAGTTTTTAGTTTAAATTTCAGGAACAAAAGTTCGACAATATTCGACGACTAAGCTGTGACAATTTTCAGTTTAGCGCAGTACAGAGCTAAAGATAAATTGCCATGTGCTTAAATTGCCATATGTTTGAGTTATGTGTGCACCTTAGTCGATTGGGGAATGTGATGTGGCTGCGATCGCAAAATCAGTAGAATTCACCTTTATAATTCAAGGCGTTTGTCTATGCTTTGTAAATCCGATTTTAATGGCGTTTGTCTATGCTTTGTAAATCC
>JAAUOP010000153.1 GCA_012034805.1 Synechococcales cyanobacterium CRU_2_2
CAGGTTTTTCAACGACATGGCCTTCATCTATTCTAGCAAATCGAAGCCGCTTTAGCCCGCGTTCAATTGCCGAATTCTCGGCGCGGGAGCCAAAAAACAGCTGACTCCCGCCCGAATGAGTGCCATGACCTCTTGCTCATTTGATATTGATGGCGAGGATCTCCAGCCTCCCACAGGCCGGTTGTCCAAAGTCCAGCCCCCTCAATTTTGCAAGCGTCTGCGGCACATTGTCGCGTCAGCTCCCGCTCAAGCTGTTTCCATGGTTGTCAAACCACCGGAACACACGACTTCGGTCAAGTCATGATGGCCCGAACCCAGGCTACAAAGCCTGAAGCGCAAGCCCCGGTGATGCCGCCGATCTCGGTTCCCCCCCTTAGGGTCAGAGCCATTGAGTCGGTGGATGTACCGGATTTGCCGCACTCTAAGTCCCCCCAGTTCAGTTCCCACGCCAATCACAGCAACCCGATGCTGCCCCTGGGCCTGCTGCAAGATATCGCCAAGGAAGTGATGACTTGGCAAACCCAGCTCAAGACCGTCCATGATGCTGTGCAGGCGTTGTACGACGAAGGGCCGATCGTGAATGCTTGGTTAGAAGCCGTAAATGAGTCGGAGCGGCAGTCGCTAGGGGCGGATGGCAAGGGTGTGGATGGCAAGAGTGTGGAACTGACAATGGCGGGTCGCTATTGTGTTTGTGGTTTGGATAAGACGGGGCAGGTGTGGCGCAAGCTTTGTCCTCCGGATCAGCTTCCTTTGGTGAGTTTGGCGATCGCCCGTCACCAAAAGCTGCGCCTCTTGCTCAACCAAAAGGAATCGATCGATCGCCGTCTCCAACAATTAGCTCAGACCCTAACGGTGCTTCGCGGTCGTTTGCGGGCTTAATCGGGCTTAATAGAGAAGAGAGGGCCAGATCGTGAGTCAGTGACCGTGAGGCCCTGTGCTCCTCTATTTCGTCGCCGAAGGATTGACCATGACAGTGCCAATAACAGTGCCCGTGACGGTGCCCGTGACGGTGCCCGTGCCAGTCAAAAAAATTCCCGTTTCCGTTTTAATTCCTGCCAAAAACGAAGAGCAGAATTTGCCTGCCTGTTTGGCAAGTGTCAGCCGGGCTGACGAAATCTTTGTGGTAGATTCCCAAAGCGAAGACCGTTCGGTAGCCATTGCCGAGCAATTTGGCGCGAGCGTTGTTCAGTTCCATTTCAATGGCAATTGGCCGAAGAAAAAGAACTGGGGTCTAGAAAATCTGCCCTTTCGCAATCAGTGGGTTCTGATTGTGGACTGCGATGAGCGGATCACGGACGAGCTTTGGGACGAGATGGCTGCAGCGATCGAGCAGGATGCTTGTGACGGCTACTATCTCAATCGCCGTGTCTTTTTCATGGGCAAGTGGATCCGCTACGGCGGCAAGTACCCGGATTGGAATATGCGGTTCTTCAAGCACGCCCAGGGCCGCTACGAAGACCTCAAAACCGGCGAGATTCAAAATACCGGCGACAACGAAGTCCATGAACATGTGGTGGTTCAGGGCAAGGTTGGCTATCTCAAACATGACATGATGCACGAAGACTATCGTGACATGTTCCATTGGCTGGCGCGCCACAACCGTTACTCGAACTGGGAAGCGAAGGTGTACTTGAATTTGCTCCAGGGCAAGGGGGACGACGGCACCATTGGCGCAAATTTATTGGGTGACTCGGTACAGCGCAAACGCTTTCTCAAGAAAATTTGGGTGCGCTTGCCCTTTAAGCCAACCCTGCGATTTGTCTTGGCTTATGTTCTGCGTCTGGGCTTTTTGGATGGATTCGCGGGTTATACCTATGCGCGGTTGCTAAGCCAGTATGAATATCAAATTGGCGTCAAGCTATTTGAATTGCGCCAAATGGGGGGCTCGCTCAATAACAGCAAAACAGTGAGGGCCAATCAGGAAGCCAAGCTCAGCGCCAAGGCCGCGACAGCATCCTAGGGCAAGGTGCGTTGATGTCAAGTCTGGGTCAGGCCTGGGTTTGGGGTAGGGACGAGCTGCGCTCGTCCAGTGCGAGATGGATGGATATGGATAAGGTCATAGCCCTGCACCGGACGAACGGCAGTTCGTCCCTACCGTCAAATTTGCATATTTTTGCATATTTGCAGAGAAGTACGTAGTCCAGGTTCGGTCAATATTCGGTAGAGATTATGGTGAACGTTGCACTGAACCCAGCATTGAGCATGTCGCGGGAGCCGCTTCCAGATCCCCTGCAAACGCCATCGTGGGTCAACTTAGGGCGATACGACCAGTCCCATTTCGATCGCGGTCGTCCGGGCTGGGTGATTTTGCTCTGGTGGTTGGTGCAGGCGATCGTCTTTCCCCTCACCCCCCACTTTGCCAACGGCTTTCGCGTGCAGTTGCTGCGGTTGTTCGGTGCAACCATTGGTCGCTGCGTTATTATCCGGCCCACCGCTCGCTTCACCTATCCTTGGAAGGTCGAAATTGGTGACCACAGCTGGGTCGGTGACGATGTTGTTTTCTATAGCTTCGAGCAGATCCGCCTGGGCGCACACTGCGTCGTCTCCCAAAAAAGCTACCTCTGCACCGGCAGCCATGAGGTTACAGACCCAACCTTCAAGTTGACGACCGCCCCCATCACCCTGGGCAACGGCGTTTGGGTCGCCACCGATTGTTTTATTGCACCCGGTGTGACGATTGGTGCCAATACTGTTGTCGGTGCCCGCAGCAGTGTGTTTCGGGATCTGCCCCCAGGCATGGTCTGTGTGGGAAGTCCTTGCAGAGCAGTGCGCGATCGCCACATGTCTTAAGCGATTCGAAATCACCATCCCAAATCACCAATCCCAAATAACCGATCACGCGGCGAATTCAGAGAAGCGAATTCAGACAAATCTCCGCCTTGCACCGTAATATATAGTCTGATCGGCGAGGTTCCATCAATGGAGTCTCATCGGCGGCCCACCTCTACACGCTGCGAGTTCTCATGATTACGCTGAATCAGACTCCCAAAACGCCTCTCAAAGTCTTGGAGCGCTGTGTGATTGGCGGAACCGTCGGGCCGGAATATATCGGCGAAAGTGTTCTCGTTTGCATTGACGATAACCCGGTCGTGGCAGCTTCACGGGTGCGATCGGATGGCACTTGGAAGGTTCAAATGACTTTCCAGCGGCCAGGTGTGCAAAATGTCAAAGTTTTGATTGCGTCTGAGTCGGCTCCCCTCAACATTGCGGTCGTGGGACGCGATGGTGAGCTGCCCAGCCCTGTCCCGGCCCAGGTGAGCCAACCCCACGCTGGCCAGATCAATGACTTTGGCAGCGCCCCCACCGGCGGTAGCACCATCGGCTACGCCTCAGCTTTGGCCATCAGTGGGCGTCGCGGGCTGCCTGCACCCGTCAAGCCAGCGCGGAATTTGGCAGATTTGGTCAGGGAGGCCTTCGATCGCAATCACTCTGATATCCACCTCGGCGTCGGGCGCGTGCCACATTTTCGCGCCAATGGTCGCATTATTTCGACGGAATATGGCACGACGGACGAAGCCACGTTTTACACCTGGTTACGCGAAATCATGGGCGAGCCACAAATTTTGGAATTCATCGAAACGATGGATTACGATGGTGCTGCCCAGTATGACTTTGCGCGGGTTCGGGTCAATCTATTTATGTCGATTAAAGGGCCATCCATGGTGCTGCGACTGATTCCGATGCAGCCGCCGACACTCAGGATGCTCGGGTTTTCACAAATCTTCTACGATATCTGTCACTATCCTCAAGGCTTAGTCTTGATCACCGGGCCGACGGGCTGCGGCAAGTCGACGACGATGGCGGCAATGGTGAATGAGATTAATACCCATCGTCCCTGCCATATCGTCACCATCGAAGATCCGATTGAATTCGTCCACCAAGAGGATCGCCAATCTGTGATTAGCCAGCGGGAAGTGGGCATTCACACCCAGGAGTATGACCGAGCCTTGAAGGCGGTCTTGCGGGAAGATCCGGATGTGATTTTGATTGGGGAGATGCGCGATCGCGCCACCGTCAGTACCGCCCTCAAAGCGGCTCAAACCGGACACCTGGTCTTTGGTACCCTCCACACCAACAGCGCCGTCAAAACCCTAGAGCGCCTGATGGATTTATTCGAGCCAGACGAGCGGGATTCCCTCCGCATGGAGGTTTCTGAATCCCTAGCTGCCATTGTTGCCCAAGCGCTTGTGCCGACCACTGACGGTAAACGAACGGCGGCGACAGAAATTTTGATCAACACCGACACCGTCAAGGACTTTATTCGTCGCGATGAGTCGGACGAAATCGAGTCCCAGCTGCGAGATGGCTCCTACTATGGGATGCAAACTCGCAACCAGGCGATTTTCAATCTTTACGAGCAGGGCATCATTACCGAAGAAACCGCGCTGGAATTCTCGTTGCGCAAGGGCGAAATGTCGATTTTGCTGCGGGGTGGTCAGGTCTTGTAGCGAGCTGATACCGCTGACGATCGCAACTCCGGCAGCTTTTTTAGTCCAAGGCATTTAGTCCAGGGCATTTAGTCCAGGGCATAGAGTTCGATCGCCGCATCGATAAACCGTTGCCAAGTCTCGTTCGGCGTCCAAATTTGGGCCAGATAGGCAGTTGCTTCAGCATCTGACATGCCAAGCTGAAGGCGATGATAGAGATAAAGCATGGCAGAAACACGCATGTTGAGAGCGCAATGAACCCAGGTTTTGCGATCGCGTCCCAACACCTCAAACACCTGCTCGAGGTCATCCAGGGTTGGATATTCCCAGACCACCGGAATCGGTACATAGTCTAGGCCCAGGCCAACGACGACCTCTTGCTCATCGGCCAACCACTGGCTAGAGCTCGGCATAGCCAGGTTGACTACGATTTCGTAGCCCGCGCTTTGGATGCTGGCAAACTGTTCGCGGCTGGGTTGGCCAGAGGTGGCGATGCGATCGCCCAGGGGCAAGTAGTGACAAATCTCGGTCAATGCAGCGGACATGGGGGTATTTTAGGGTGATTTGGATATGAATTTATTGGGACATGAACCCGGTGGCAAGCAGCGGCAAGAGCAAGAGCAAAATTACCACGGTGGTTAGGGTTACCGCATCCACTCGAATGGGTTTGGGGGCTGCCATAGACTCCTTCCTGGGTATACGTCGGGGTCAGAATTCCTGCCCAAATGCTAGCTCACGTGGGCTTTTTCCAGAAGGTCAGCAACAAGATGTAAACGTTCTCGGATGGGCGATCGCCACAAAAACCCTTCTCTCAACCATCAAAAATCAGAGAAGGGGATTACGGACCGAAAACTCAAGGGTAAATTCAATCCCCCTAGCGACCGCCCTAAAGATTGGGTATCGGAACCCGCTGCGCCATCACAGACAACGCTTGACCAAACGTATCCGCCTCGATCGACACCGGCTTCACGCCCCAGATTTGGTCGCAATACTCCTGAATGGTGCGGTCAGACGAAAACTTCGCCGTACGCAACGCATTCAAAATCGACATTCGCGTCCAATGCTCGACATCTTGGTAGGCTGTGCCCACCTGGTCTTGCATCTCAATGTAGCCCTGATAGTCTGCCAACAGCATGTATTCATCCCGGTGCAGCAACGAGTCCACGAGTGGCTGAAACAAGTGCGGCTCATCTGTTGCAAACAGGCCCGAAGCAATTTGATCGAGCACCTGCTTCAGTTTTGGATTGGCCTCGTAGTAGGCGCGAGGATTGTAGCCCGATCGCTTCGTCTCCTCCACCGCTTGGGCTGTGAGGCCAAACAAGAAGAAATTATCTTCGCCGACCTCTTCCCGGATTTCGATATTGGCCCCATCCAAGGTGCCAATCGTCAGTGAGCCGCTCATGGCAAACTTCATATTGCCCGTGCCTGAGGCTTCTTTGCCCGCCGTCGAAATTTGCTCCGACAGATCTGCAGCTGGGTAGATTTTGTGCCCCTGGGAAACGCTAAAGTTGGGCAAAAAGACCACCTTCAGCCGACCCCGCACGTCTGGGTCGCTATTCACGAGGGCTGCCACCGCGTTGACTAGCTTGATTTGGAGCTTCGCCATGAAGTATCCCGGCGCGGCCTTACCACTAAAGATGAAGGTGCGAGGAACGATCTCCTGGTTGGGGTTTTCCTTGAGCCGGTTATACAAGGTGATGACATGCAGCACGGCCAACAACTGACGCTTGTACTCGTGGATACGCTTGACCTGGACGTCAAACATCGATGCCGGGTCAACGTCTATTCCCATGGTGGCACTGATGTGTTGCGCGAGGCGCTCTTTGTTGTGGTGTTTGATGGCCCGCCAGCGATCGCGAAATGCAGCATCCTCGACCAGTGGCTCGAGTTTGCGTAACTGATCAAGATCCCGTAGCCAGTTCTCATCACCCAGCTTCTCGGTATAGAGCTTGGACAACTCCGGATTGCTCAGCAGCAGCCAGCGCCGAGGCGTGACACCGTTGGTTTTATTAAAAAACTTGTCGGGCCAGAGGGCATAGAAGTCCTTGAGGGTGGATTGCTTCAGCAACTCAGTGTGTAGCGCGGCAACACCATTGATCGCGTGACTGCCAATGCAGGCGAGATGGGCCATACGAATGGAGCGATCGCCATCCTCCTGGATAATCGACAGCCGCTTGGGCAAATCCTGATCATCCGGATACCAATGGGACAAATCTTTCAAAAAGCGAGCGTTGATCTCGTAGATAATCTCCAACGGGCGGGGCAACACCTTCTCAAACAGCGACACGGGCCAACGCTCCAGCGCCTCAGGCATCAGCGTGTGGTTGGTGTAGGCAAAGGTCTTTTGGGTGATGTTCCAGGCCTGATCCCAGTCGATGCCATGCTCATCCACTAGCAACCGCATCAGTTCAGCGACGCCCACCGTCGGATGGGTGTCGTTCAGCTGGATCGCAAAATGCTCGTGGAAATTAGATAGACTAGAATCCACTCGCAGGTGATTGCGAATCATGTCCTGGAGCGAAGCGGAGACGAAGAAATACTGTTGTTCGAGGCGCAGCTCGCGACCCTGGGGCGTGTTGTCGTTGGGGTAGAGAACTTTGGAAATATTCTCGGACACCAGTTTGTCGGCCACGGCCCGGTCATAGTTGCCTGCATTAAAGGCATCAAAGTTGAACTCATCACTGGCCTCCGCCTTCCACAGTCGCAGGGAGTTCACCGTGTTGGTGCGGTAGCCGGGCACCGGCGTGTCGTAAGGAACCGCGACTACGGTTCGACCTGGTATCCAAGAGACCTGCAGCTCGCCTCGATCATTGCGATGGCTCTCGGTGTGGCCGCCAAGCTTGATGACGACCTGGTCTTCCGGGCGCATGATTTCCCAAGGATTGCCAAACTTGAGCCACTGATCCGGCACTTCCACCTGCCAGCCATCCCGAATCATTTGCTGGAAAATACCGAACTCATAGCGGATACCGTAGCCGATCGCCGGGATTTCCAACGTTGCCAAGGAGTCTAGGAAGCAGGCGGCCAGACGACCCAAGCCCCCGTTGCCCAAACCCGGATCGGGCTCACATTCCAACAAGTCGTCAAGGTCAAGACCTGAGGCTTCTACGGCCTGACGCACCGACTCATACAGTCCTAGGTTGATCAAATTGTTGCCCATGTAGCGGCCCATGAGAAACTCGGCGGAGAGATAGCAGACCACCTTATCCTTGCCCTGGGTGTACACCTGCTGGGTTTTGACCCAGCGCTTGAGCAGGCGATCGCGCACCGTATAGGCCAAAGATTCGTAGTAGTCCGCCGCCGTCGCGGTGTCCTGGGACTTTCCAATCAAATAGAAAAGATGATCTAAAAAGGCCCGATGGAGGGTCTCAACGCTGATGCCGGTGCGATCGTCTTCTACCTGAATTTGCACAGGGCCTCCCCCTCGTTGATGATGAATAATTGGATCCGTTTCGGTCGTCATACTGCCTACCGCGTTCAGCGGATTGTCATTCACGCTTGTGTTGAGGCTCTGGGTCATAAATTGCTCTCTAATCCTGCTTACTCCAGGGAACAGTCACTCCAGGAAACAGTCACTCCAGGAAACAGTCACTCCAGGAAACAGTCACTCCAGGAAACAGCCACTCCAGGAAACAGCCACTCCAGGGAACAGTTACTCCAGGAAACGGCCACTGAAAGGAATTCTCCCCGAGTTTTCCCAATTTTAGGAAACTTCTCCAAATTAAGCAGATCCCTCCCCCGAAAGATACCCCCCGAATTAGGCGACAAAAAGCGGCGAAGTCAGAGAAGATGAGCTCCTGAAACTTTGCCGCCCGCTCTAGGTTTGAGGGCTCAAGCCGTTACACAACGCTATATAAAACGTCATGTAACGAGTAATGAATGAGTCTATGCAACAGCAGCCACTGCCTTGGGTTCTGAGGCCACAAACTCGGAAGATTTGGCTTCCGATTGCGCCATGTACAGCATTAAATCAACCATTCGATTAGAGTAGCCCCATTCGTTGTCATACCAAGCGATCACCTTAAAAAATCGCTCGTCCAAGGCCAGCCCAGCCTCCGCATCGAAGATGCTGGAGTGGGGATCACCAATGAAGTCCGTCGAAGCCAAGGGCTCATCGGTGTAGCCCAAGATGCCACGTAACAAACCTGTAGCCGCCTGTTTCATTGCGGCACAAATGTCTTCGTAGCTCGTGGCTTGGGCCGTTCTAAAGGTCAGATCCACGACCGAAACATTGGGCGTTGGAACACGCAGGGCCATCCCTGTTAATCTGCCCTTCAGTTCAGGCAGCACCAACGTAACCGCCTTGGCCGCTCCCGTCGAGGCCGGGATGATGTTTTGGTGAGCTGCTCGACCGCCGCGAAAATCCTTGCGGCTGGGGCCATCTACAGTGGGCTGGGTAGAGGTCGCAGAATGCACTGTGGTCATGAGCCCCTGCTCGAGTCCAAAGGCATCGTGCAGCACCTTTGCAATCGGGGCTAGGCAGTTGGTCGTACAGCTGGCGTTGGAGACGATCGCATCCTTCTCGGGATCAAATGTCCCTTGGTTAACGCCCATGACGAAGGTCGAAATGCGGGTAGGCTCGCTGGTGGGCGCGGAGATCAGCACACGTCTTGCACCAGCATGCAAATGCTGTGAAGCCCCGTCATAATTCGTAAATAAACCCGTCGCTTCGACCACAAAATCGATATCTAGGGACTGCCAAGGAATGTCCGCCGGGTTACGACAAGCAAAACAGGAAATGAAACGATCGTTGACGACAATGCCATCGGGCAGAACTTCGATCGTGCCGTCGAACTGGCCGTGTACCGAGTCGTATTTCAGCAGATAGGCCAGCGCCTCTGGAGGGTACAAGTCATTGATGGCAACAAACTCAATGTCGGGGTGCGGCAAACCCGCCCGTAGCACTAACCGCCCAATACGGCCAAAGCCATTAATCCCAACCTTTAGGGGTGCCATAAAATCGACTCCGAAGATAATCCGAGAATGCAAGGCAGACCCTGGTGTCGTGGCTTCAACCCGAGGTTGCTCAAGGTTGTACCACCAAAGTTGCTTCACCAGAACTAACGTTGAGTGTAGAAGCCTTCCGAAAGCCGCAACCGGAATTAGTAATGTTTCTTTGAATTACTTTTGAATCGTTTAGCGGGATCGCTCACTTTCTTTCCGCACTTGAAGTTTCAGTACGATTTCGGCATGAACTTCGCGGGTAATGGGGTAGAAATACGTCAAAACCAGACCACAAAGTAACGAAACCGTGGGCAAGGGGCCGACGGCAACGCGAATGGCATTGAGGGCTGAGTCGGGCTGCACAGGCAGGGGTTGTCCGGCGACCGCCTCCTGAAACCCAGAAGATTCCAAGGAAAGGCCGACAAAAAACAGACCGAGGGCCAAACCTAGCTTCTGCAGCAGCACCATGAAGCCATAGAAAACCCCTTCGCGGCGATAGCCAGTTTGCAATTCATCGAGCTCAATGATGTCGGGGATCATCGACCAGGGCACCAGGTAGGCCACGGAAACCCCAAAGCCTGCCAAAATAGCTAGCCCATACAGTAATCCCACTTGATCGGGCTTCAAAAAGAACAGCCCTGCCTGGGCAATAATCCAAAAACCAGAACCCAGGAAATAGACGGCTCGTTTGCCAATGCGCTTGCTGAGGTGACTCCAGACAAACAGCATGCCGAGGGCGGTGCCCTGGACGCCAATCAAGACCGTGGGCACATCGGCATCCTTCATGCCCATGTAGTTGACAACGAAGTAGGGAATAATGCTGGCGGTAATTTGGACGGCGAGCCAGGAGCATAGATAAATGCCGATGACAAATTGAAAGGGGCGATTGCCAAAGGCAATGCGGACTTCTTCGAGGAATTGCTGGAGGGGCGATCGCCCCTCCGCCTCAAGCCGCTGGGTGCGTCTGGCCTCAAAGGCCAAAATGCGACGGCGGGTGCCGAGGACACACCAGTAGAGGGCGCGATCGCAATCAGGCTACACACCCCAGCGAGCACCAAGTATTGAGCCT
>JAAUOP010000029.1 GCA_012034805.1 Synechococcales cyanobacterium CRU_2_2
GCTGCTGATCTTGGATGGGGCGCGATCGCCGCCTACAAGCCCTAAGGAACGAGAACTTAATAAAACCCACGTAAAACCGACATTTGGTTTGTAGGGACGAACCGCGTTCGTCCGGCTGTTGGCAGTGGCTTCTAGCACGAGCCGGACGAAGGTTGGTTCCCCTCTACGGCAAGACTTTTTGTTGATTTGTGACTTCTCGTACCTATTCATACCTGTCTTCTCCGCCGGTTTCCGCTGTTTTTTCGATTTCTTCTCGATACCTCCTATCCCCTGTCTTCCCCTCACCCACAAAGCCATGGCTACCCCAAATCTAGCTCGTTCCGACGCCTCCCAAACTCCCGAACCAGCAGGCGAACAGAAATTAGGAGAACATCAAGCGCCGAACCTCAATCTGTCCGCGAACGCCCAGTCGATTACCCCCCAGCGGGAAGTGACTGACCAGGAATTTGCAACCGTTGCCACCACCGTTTTGCAAGAGAAGCAACCGAACGAGCGGCCTTCTGAACCGAGGGGTAAGGCAAAACGGAGAGGATGGCAACAATTGGGCTTGCGCTCCAAGACAACCCTGGCCGCGCTGCTCATTGGTACGGCACCCGTCTTGGCCCTGGGCGGATTGGCCTACAACCTCAGCGCGAAATCCCTAAAAGAAACAGTTTCTAAGGCAGAAATCGCTCGAGCTAAGGGCATGGCAGACCGAACCAACGGCTTCATGTTTGAACGCTACGGTGATATCCAGATCCTGGCAAAGTTGCCGGTTTTCACCAACCCAAGCGTACGAGAGAGCTTGACCCTCGAACAAAAGCAGAACCTGCTGGAAAACTATCGGCAAACCTACGGCATTTATAGCAGCATTGCCGTGTTTGATGTGAACGGCAATGTGATTGCCCAATCTACAGCAGGCGAAGTCCTCGGCAATCACTTTGACCGAGATTATTTCAAGGCTGTTGTCAGCTCTGGCAAACCCTATATTGCTGAGCCCAGCAAGTCTAAAACCACAGGTGAAACTGCGATGTATTTCGCAGCTCCCATCCTAGATGACGCGACTGGCAAGATGATTGGCGTTATCCGCAGCCGCATGCCCATGGAAGCCCTAGTGCCGCTGATGACAACCTTTAGTGCAAACGCTGAAGAACCTCACATTGCCAATAAATCTGGAGAATTCATCGCAGCTCTAGAACAGGAACAAGTCGGTAACCAGCTCACAGACGACTTTGTTAAACTGGCCCCTCTGGTTCAAGCTAAACAGAACGGCAGTGTCATCGATATTGACAAGATTGAGAATGTCGAACAACTCGTTGCTTACGCCCCTTTCCCAAGCTATGAAGGGCTGCCGGATCTCGGCTGGTCAGCAGTCATTGGCGTGGATTCCGAGATCGTTTTCGCCTCCCAGCGGCAACTGCTCACCGCGCTGCTTTTGGGTACGGCGGGTGTGGCTGTGCTGGTGACCCTGATTTCGATTTATTTGGCGACCCAGGCGACCCGCCCGGTCATTCAGGCTGCCGAAGTGGTAGAACGCATTGGTCGAGGTGATTTGGAAGCCCGCTTGGCACTGCCGGAAGCAGGCGACGAACTGGTGCAGCTCGGCCAAAACATTAACCAAATGGGCAACCAGCTCCAGACCTTCTTTGCCCAGCAGAGCTCGGAAGCGCGTATGGCTCAGATGTTGGGCGAACTGGCACGGGTTCGCGATGAGGGGGAGCTGCCCATGCTGTTGGATCAGGTGATGCATGAGGTACAGCGACAGGTAGGGGGCGATCGCGTCCTGTTCCAACAAGCCGGCAATCCCACCGGCCAAAAAACCAACAACACCATTGTCGCCGAAGCCCTGATGTCCGGCTTGCCCAAACTCCAAGGCCAAGCCAGCCGTACTCTCTCTCCAGAAGAGATCGAAACCTACACCAACCAGTCCACCCTCGTTCTGTCCAATATTCAAACCGGCGATCTCAGCCCAGAGCAGCGGCAACAACTGCAATCTTGGCGGGTGCAATCGATCATGGCAACGCCCATTTTGATTAACAACGAACTCTATGGTCTCCTCGAAGTCCATAGCTGCAACCAAGAGCGTCAGTGGAAAACCCAAGATAGCGAACTTTTCACCCAGATCGGCTCGCGCTTAGGCCTTGCCCTCGGCGGTTTTGAATCCTTCAAACAAGCCCAGATTCGAGGCGAAGAAGAGCGCCAACAGAAAGAAACCCTCCAACGAGAACTGATGGGCTTCCTCAGCAGCGTTGAAGGAGCCAGCGGCGGTGACCTGACGGTGCGGGCACAGATTACGGCGGGTGAGATTGGCATTGTGGCTGACTTTTTTAACGCGATCGTTGAGAACCTGCGGGAGGTTGTCACCGAGGTGAAACAGGCCGCCGAGCAGGTGAACAGTTCCGTCTCCAGTAGTGGTACCTCCATCGGCAAGCTGGCTACAGACAGCCTCAACCAGTCCCACCAGGTCAAAGAAACCCTAGTGTCTGTGGAACTGATGACCACCGCCTTGCAAAAAGTGGCCGCCCAAGCCAAGGACGCCACACGCACTACCCAGCAAGCCGAAATCACGGCCCAAGCCGGTGGAAAAGCCATGGAAAAAACCGTAGACAGCATTCAGCAGGTGCGCGAAACCGTCGCCGAAACCGCCAAAAAAGTCAAACGACTGGGTGAATCCTCCCAGCAGATTTCTAAGGTGGTCGAGCTGATTAACCAGATTTCGCTCAAGACCAACCTGCTCGCTGTCAACGCGGGTATTGAGGCGGCCCGCGCTGGGGAAGAAGGCCGAGGCTTCGCGGTGGTTGCAGAAGAGGTCGGTGCATTGGCGGCCCAGTCTGCGATCGCCACCAAAGAAATCGAACAGATTATTAGTTCGATTCAAACCGGCACCACCGAGGTGGTGGAAGCGATGGAAAGCAGTACCGCCCAGGTGGTAGAAGGCACACGCTCAGTGGAAGAGGCTAAGCAGAGTCTGGCCCAGATTTTGCTGGCATCCCAGCAAGTGAACGAAGTCTTCCAAATGATTTCGAAGGAAACGGTCGAACAGGCCGACACCTCTGGCTTGGTGCAGCAACTCATGATGCAGATGGCCAAGGTGTCCGAGGCTGCGTCTAAAGACTCCGATGGCGTTTCCAAGTTGCTGGCCGAAACCGTTGCCGTCGCCCAAAAACTCCAGACCTCTGTGAGTACGTTTAAGGTCGATTTGGCTTAAGGACGAGGAATCGAGTAGGGACGAACCGCGCTCGTCCCTACGAATCACATATCAACAGGTATCAGTTCCATGTCGCAGGATCAAGAATGGCTCGTCCGTCTCCAATTTTTGGAGGAAGCTCAGGAATATCTCAGCACCATGGAATCGGAGTTGCTGGGCCTCAGCAGCAAAGGCGTGACTCAGGAGGGTTACAACAGCATTCTGCGGGCGGCCCACTCGATCAAGGGCGGCTCTGCTTTGATGGGGTTTGCGGAGTTAAGCCAAGTGGCCCACCGCCTTGAGGACTTTTTTAAGGTCTTGCGGGCGGGTCATCGAGCTGAGGTGGTGGATGCGGCCCTAGAACATTTGTTTTTGCAGACGCTGGACTGCATGGTGCAGATGCTGGCACTCTATCGCCAAAAGCACCTGTTCTCCGCAGACTGGATGAGGGAGAATCCGCAGTTCTTTTTGGATCAGCTTTACGATCGCCTCGGCGACCCCCAACCGGAAGACGACATCGCCGCCCTCTCAGCGGATGCTGGCGAAGACCTGGTCAGCCTAATGTTCTCGAGCGAGGTGGGGCCTTGCCTAGAAAGACTCGAGGGTGTCTTGGGCGATCCGGCGCTGCCGTTGGTGAAGGAGGAGTTTATTATTGCCTGCCAGGAAATGGCGGGCCTGGGGGAAATGCTGGATTTGCCAGTGTTTTCGGGGTTGTGCCAGCAAGTTGTGACGGCGATCGACAAAGCCCAGGAGGGGGAGATTGTGGCGATCGCCACCGCAGCCCTCAGTGGCCTCCAGCGCGTCCGAGCGCTGGTGATCTTGGGTGAGCTCGACCTATTGCCGACACAATTCGTTTTGCCTGAGACGGGGGCAAATTCTTCCAAAACGAGCCCTGAACTTACTTCCGAAATCACCCTTGAAGTCGCTCCTGAAATCACCGCTGAAGTCGCGCCTGAAGTCAGCAGCCTCGAAACCAGCTTCGAAATCAGCTCAAGCCTACCGCCAGAACCCATCGCCCTGGCCAGCGATGCGCCCGCACTAACCTCCGAGAGCCTAGACAATCTCGAAGCGATCCCTTTTGAAATGGGTTCCTTTGGAATGGATCCCTTCGGTTTGGAGGGCTTTGAATTTAGCCCCTCTGATCTGGAACAGATTGAGAGACTGGTGGTTCACCCTGAGCCTGTTGCGGAGGCCGAGGATCTGGACGCTGTCCTACAGCTCCTGGGAACCGCTCCGATCTTAGAGCCTGAAGTCGTTTCGCCGGAGCAATACGAGGCTGCCGCCCAAGCTGCCGCCATTAGCTCTTCCAAACTGAACAATATTCAGGCCCCAGCGATCGCGCCGAGACCTGCGGCCCCAGCCAAGGACGAGGCCGAAGATTCGACGGTTCGTATTTCCATCCGACAACTCGAGCGCCTTGGCGAATTGTTTGGTGAACTGAATACTGAGCGGGGGGGATTGAGCTTGCGGTTGCGATCGCTCAAAAACCTGGTCACCCTCATGGGCAATCGCGTCAAAGCCCTCAACCAGGCCAACGAGCAACTCCGCCTCTCTTACGATCGCAGCGCCACCGCCAGCCGCTCCGCTTCCTCCCCAACCGCCTCCAGCTCGCCCCCCATCCTCGCCGCCGAGACCCCTGGCCCCCAATTCGACCTGCTCGAAATGGATCAATACAGCGACCTCCACCTCGTCGCCCAGGAAATCATCGAGCGCGTCGTCCAAATTCAGGAAGTCTCGAGCGACATCGAGCTAGCCCTCGACGAAACCGAAGGCATTTCTCGCCAGCTGGGCCGCACCGCCCAGCAAATGCAAATCGGCATGACCCAGGTGCGGATGCGACCGCTCGCAGAACTGACCCGCCGCTTCCCTCGCCAGTTGCGGCAACTGTCCCTCGAGCACGGCAAATCTGTCACGCTTAAGGAAAAAGGCACCGGGACGCTGATCGAACGGTCGATCTTAGAAGCACTGCAAGATCCGCTGATGCACCTGCTGCGCAACTGTTTTGACCACGGCATTGAATCGCCTGAGATGCGCCAAAATTTGGGCAAGCCCGTCGAAGGCAGCATCATGATCACCGCCAGCTATCGCGGCAACCAAACCGTGATCACCGTCAGCGACGACGGGGGTGGTATCAATCTCGAAAAAATTAAAACCAAAGTCGTTAGCGGCTTGGGCTTGACGAACGAGGAAATCAGCACCTTTAGCGAGCAAGAAATTCTCGATCTGATTTTTGAACCCGGTTTCAGTACCGCTGAGGCCGTGACCGATTTGTCCGGTCGCGGCATCGGCATGGACGTCGTGCGCAAAAACATTGAGGCGATCCAGGGCACTGTTCAAGTCGAAACCGAGCTGGGTGTCGGCACCACCTTTACGCTGGTTGTCCCCTTGTCCCTGTCGGTGACGCGGGTGCTGGTGGTGGAATGCCAGGGTCTGTTTGTGGCCCTCCCGGCGAGCATTGTGGAAGAGATGACGCTGCTGAGCCCCTCGCAAATTCTGACGGCAGCAGACCGGGAGCTGATTGAATGGCAGGGCTACACTGTACCGCTGCTGCGGCTGGAGCATTGGATTCGGTTCAACCGTCCGCCCATCAAGCTCGAAACCGAGAGCGTTCCGATTATTGATCAAGAAGGCGCGCTGATTGTCACCCAGGGGAATGCGCCCTATGCAATTTATTGCGATCGCTACTGGGGCGAACAAGAGGTCACTACCCGCTTAGTCGAAGGCAACATCAGCCTGCCACCCGGTTTCTCGGGTTGCGTGGTTTTGGGCGATGGTCGCATCGTTCCCCTGATGGATACCGAAGCCCTGCTCAGCTGGATCTTGAGCCAGCCCGTGCCCCCCTTCGGTCCAGCTGCCCAGCCGGTGACCTCGCCCCCACAGCACTTGTCAGCCGAGACGTCTAACCTCAAAAATTCCACTTGGGATTCTGCAGAACGGCCCACGGTGATGATCATTGATGATTCAATCAACGTGCGCCGCTTCCTGGCCATTACTCTCGAAAAAGCTGGTTACCGGGTTGAGCAAGCCAAGGACGGCCTGGATGCCCTAGAAAAACTCCGAGAAGACAACAATATCGATGCGATTGTCAGCGATGTGGAGATGCCCCGTATGGATGGTTTTCGCTTCCTTGCTACGATTCAGACCGTCGAAACCTGCAAGGCGATTCCCGTGGTGATGCTGACCTCCCGTAGTGGCACCAAGCACCGTCAGTTGGCGCAGCAGTTGGGGGCCGCGGACTATTTTTCCAAGCCCTTCAAACAGAATGAATTGCTGGGGCGCTTGGCGGAACTGACCCAGGTCTCCTCCTAGGGACAAACGGCGGTTCGTCCGGCACAGAATTTGCAGGCCCCCCCAAAGGACGAACGGCGGTTCGTCCCTACGTCATCTCCCGAATTTGTCGTCTGGTTGTTTTTGTTCTTGTTCTTTCACCTTCTCTAGTGCCATGGCTACTCGTTCTTCTGTGCGATTGGGTCGATTGAGCGATCGCGCCATTACCCCCCAGCGGCAACTCATCACCTTCCGCCTGCGGCGCACCGGCTTTTTTCTACCGCTCCAATGGGTGTATCGGGCCATGGTATTTGACGCTCAGGATATTCGCCAAAATCAGGTGAGCTTCGAGCAATACAATCTGCCCTTGGTCAATGTGGGCCAAATCATCTTTGGGGATGCAGACCCCGTGCGTCGGCCCAGCGCCCTGATTGGGTTGGTCTTACAACAGCCTTCGCAGCAGGCCCCAAGGCCGTCGAGTCTGGAACAGCCCCCGTTAGAACAGCTCGAAAACGCACCCCAACTGGTGTTACCCATCGACTCTGCACCGGCCCTTTGTCGGGTGTCCGACAGCAGCTTTGTGCCACTGCCTCACACTTATGCGGTACAATGCGTCGCAGAAATGACTGACAACAGCAGTGACTATCCTCTGCATTTGTTGCTGAATCCGCAACAGCTGTTCGCCCAGCTGCTCACGCATTCCTCGGCTCAGCCTTTGGCTTCCGCTCTGAGCTCGCGATAGCGCAGCACCAGCCCCAAGGTCACTTGTTTCATGATCCAGTAGAGGATTGTGATAATCAAAAATGTAATCAGAATGACAAAGGCAGGCCACTTGGTGGTCAGGGTATCGAGCACTTGCACTAGCGTTGCAGAGGGGGCTTGCACGAGGTCCCAGCTATTGAGGCGATGGAAACGGCCCAAAAAAATGCCGATCGCGCAAAGCCCATGCATCATCAGTTCGGCCCAGTTGACAAACCGCTTCGCCCCCTCGCGTACCAGATAGGCTTGCTGATTAATCAACGAGATGACATAGGCTTGGAATCCGCCCACGATCGCCACAAAATGCAGCGGAATGACCAGCAAAATAATCACCCAGGCCGGATAGGGTAGGCGGGCAGCTTGAACCGAATGGATAATATCCGTGAGTAGATAGGGCGCGTTGGGCAAAAAAGCAACGTAGACTAAAAAAGCAGCCCACCAGGCCAAGGTTCGTCGAGTCCTGGGGCGGCGAAAGAGCCAAACACTCAGCACCAACGGGATCGCGGCCAAAAACAAGTTCCAGGCGATCCAACCACTGTCGGGGAACAGACACAGGGGCGGAAACAGTTTGCAACCCGCTCTTTCGACAAACGCCCTGAGACTAGCGGCGCTGATGGCGAGGAGTGGGGACGAGGGTAACTGGAATAGGGGGGACTGGAATAGGAATATCTCAGGCATGGGTAGCTCGCGTTGGAAGATCCCGGAATCGATGCCCTGACGTGAGTGCGACGGGAGCGAAGCTTGTGACTGGCCCGAAGCCTGTGACTGGCCCAAAACTTGTGATTCGAGCGAAGCTCATGCTCTGGGACTATGCTACAACGCGATCGCGTGGGATTCCGGAGACGATCGCCTGCTGTCCGGGGAAAATTGCGGCAAGATGCGATCGCCTGCGCTAGAATTCGTCTAATTAATGTCAATTAATGCCAACTGTCCTTTTTTCAATTTCTTTTTTCAACTTTTTTCTTTTTTCTTCGCTTTTCAATTTCGCTTTTTCACGCTCTTTTCCAGAGATTTTTCTAGGCAGCTGCAGAAGACAACAAAGGCTTGAAACAGCCAGTTTTCCACGCGCTGGCTCGCCCTAGTTATCACAACACCCCAGGAGCAATCTACCCATGGCACTCTACGCCGAGCTACACCGCCACCTGGGCGGTTCCGTTGTCCCTAGAATTTTGTGGGGCTACTTCCAACACAGCGAACCCGAGCAGGCCCAGCAGTTCGCAGACTATGCTGCCTTCGAAGACTTCTACACTCGCCCGCGCAACACCCTCGACGAATATCTAGAACTGCACACCCTGGTTGAAAAAGTCCAGACCGTGGAAACCCTGCCTTATTTTATCTACCGGCTGCTGCGGGGAGCCTATGTATTTGAAAACTTGGCCTACCTGGAGCTGCGCTATACGCCTTACCTGCGGACGCCTGAGCATTTGAGCCAGCGCGATCGCATCGATGCCACCGCCCAAATCATCGAAGTTGTCGGCCAAGCCAGTCAATCCACGCTGTATCCCATCGTCAACAGCCAAATTCTCTGTATGCACTCGCGCCTGCCCTACGAAGTCAACCGGGCGATCGTCGATTTGGCCGCGCAATATCCCCAATACGTCTGCGCCGTCGATGTCGCCGGGGGCGATGACCACTACAACATCGACGAACTGGTCAAGCTCTATGCCTACGCCCAGAGCAAAGGCATCCACACCACTGGCCACCTCTTTGAAACCACAGCCGGTTGCCACCCGGAACTCCTGCCCTACCTAGAGCGTATCGGCCACGGCATCCAAATCCCGCTGAAGCATCCCGAGCTGCTCAAAGCCGTCGCAGCGCGGGGGCAATGTCTGGAAGTTTGCCCAACGACCTACCTCAAAACCGGAACCCTAGAGGATATTCATCAGCTTAAAGTGGTGTTCGATCGCTGCTTCGAAGCCGGTGTCGATATCGCCATCTGTACCGACAACGCCGGACTGCACAACGTGCGTCTCCCATTCGAGTACGAAAATCTACTCACCCACAACGTGATTAACTTCGAGCAACTTCGCGCCTGCCAGGAAGCGGCGTTTAATCATGCCTTTGCCTGGAAGCATGGCAAACGCCCAGAAACCATCCTCAACGGGATTTTGCACCCCGACTTGATCCCTGCAGAGCTAGAGGCCTACAATCCCTGTTTTGGGTAGAGGCGCAGATTCCGCGCCCAATGCCAAATCTATGACGCGTCTTAATTGACGGGGTGGGCTTGGGAGGGGAATTTAATTCCCGTTCTCTTTAGGGATGGGATACAAATTCCCTTCCCACGCGACCGAAGGAAGCAATTACTTAAGTGGCCGCACAGTTTTACTTAAACGTGTTAGACTGGGCCTATGTTCACGATGAATTTTCGGTACAGAATCTATCCGTCTTTGGAGCAAGAAACCCGCATGGTCTCTTGGCTCGAAGCTTGTCGTGGGGTCTACAATTATGCCCTGCGTGAGCGCAAAGATTGGATTGAGTCTCGAAAATGCTTTGCGGACAGGTGCGACATGAAGCAGTGTTTTATCCTGCCTGCCGACGCACCATACCCGGACTACTACAAGCAGCAGAAGGCTCTCACCGCTGCAAAGAAAGAGTTCCCACGCTTGAAGGATGTTCAATCTCAGGTGATTCAGGAGCCTTTGCGTAGAGTTGAGATGGCTTTTGTCGCCAGGAAGGATCGAGGGCACGGTTTCCCACGCTTCAAGAAGTTTGGGCAGTACCGTTCTTTTGTCTTTCCTCAGTTCAAGGTCAACCCTGTTTGTGGCAATGAAATCAAGTTGCCCAAGATTGGATTGATGCCCATTGTCTTGCACCGTCCCATCCCTGATGAGTTTGTAGTAAAGACTGTGCGGGTAGTCCGCAAGCATTCGGGATGGTATGCCGTCCTGTGCTGCCAGACTGGCGTTGATATACCTGAGGTTGCGCCCACACTGGGACACTCGATCGGGATTGACGTTGGTCTGAGCTATTTCCTGTCCACGTCCGATGGCTGGCAAGTTGAGAGACCTAGGTTCTTTGGCAAACTGCAACGCAAGCTTGAATTGCTGCAACGCAGACTGAAGAGACTCCAGAAGGGCTCTAATAACCGTGCCAAGCTCATCAAAAAGATAGGAAAAGTTCACGAACAGATAGCCGCTAGCCGCCTTGATTGGCAGTTCAAGCTTGCCCACAAACTTTGCGACCAAGCCCGAAATATCTTCATCGAAGACATCGATTTTCGGATTATGGTCAAGGGCTTTTTGGGCAAACACACCCTTGACGCTGGACTGGGGCAATTCCTCAACCAAGTATTGCCTTGGGTGTGTTTCAAGCGTGGCGTTTATCTCGGCAAAGTAGACCCCAATGGAACAAGTCAAACCTGCCCTGACTGCGGAGCTAGGGTGAAGAAAGACCTGTCCGTGAGAGTTCATGATTGTCATGAGTGCGGGTCTAAGAAGCCGAGGGATGTCGCTAGCGGTGAAGTCATAAAAGCCCGTGGCCTTTCGGGTATTGAAATGGTCTGTGGATGGGATCTGTCGGGGGTAGCGCTTGCCGTGCTGCCTAGACAAGACCGTGTAAAGCAGAAAGTCTAGGGTGCGAACCTTAGAAGCTCGGTCTCTTCAGGGCCGAGAGTAGTCACGGTCAGTTATACCGGTACTCTGAGTCGTGACAGCATCAGCCTATCGAGCCTGTCATTATCGACTGGGTTTGCCGAACAGCGGGGCTGTCACTTTGCCCCAGTTCAATTTACAGATCTCCTGAGTGAAACCAATTCCTCCCAGGAGCAAACACCTGAGATTGTCTCCCAAGATGCGGGGCTGCACTACCCCGACAGTACCGCAGCCGATTTCTTCAATCGCATCACCTTGCTTCAGGGCTGCTATAGGACGGAAAAGACCTTTCGTGAGCATGGTGTTGAGTTTGTCGAGCGCTGCTCTACGGATCAAGAGGCGGTGGGGCAAAGGGGAATTACGCACTATGGCTCTGATGAATTTTCGATTCAGTCGATTCCGCCAATATCGACGGGTCGAGCGGATCCGAAGGTCTGGTTTTGTCGAGGAAAACACCGCTTGCCAAGGGATTACGGGTTGTCATTCACAATCAATCCCAGGCAAATCAGGCGGGGGATATTCCCTTTAGCGATCGCAGCTACAGCCAAGGTTTGGCATCAGAAAATTTTGAGATTGCCCTAGAGCAAGGCCACGGGAATCGATTTTTATCCGTTAATACTGGGTTCAATCAGTTTATCTATGAAATTAAACGAGGCTCGCAGATTGTCGAAACGGGAGAATTTACAGCTGCGTTTCAACTGGGCTGCAAAGATCTGACGCGTGCTGTCACGATTGAACGCCCTAAACTTGACATGGCTTGTATTCAAAAACCGAAAACGAGATAAAACGTATAGCGATCAAGACACAAAATGTTCTTGTCTCATCAGCATGATGGCTTTCTCTTCAATCAGCAACTCATCACTCTTAAGTTATATCCATGGCACAGACGCACAGCAATCTCTGCCTGAATTTGCACTTCACTAGGCCCAGAGCTGTTAGGGAGCACATCATCCGCTGACCAGAAGAAAACGAAGCTCGGAAAACCGTTGCCACTGCAGGCCGAGAAATTAAGGCTGATTATTCTTCTCTGAGCGGATGATGTGCTCCCGAGCTGTTATACTCAATTGTTTCTAATTCAAAAGAAAAGGTGAACATCATCAAAGCCATCATTCGACAAGTTTTACATACAGGAATTATATTCAAAGTATGTGAAAAGCTATCGTATATACAATTCAAAAAGTTGATTAAGCAACTTCAAAACAGTGGTGACTTGAAATTACACTTGGGGTGTGGAAGTCAAGTCTTGGCCGACTGGATCAACGTAGATGCGGAGTTGAGCAAAAATGTTTTGACGATGAAGCTACCCTGTGGATTGCAAAAATTAGACAATAATTCAGCTCGTTATATTTATACTTCCCACTTCTTAGAGCATCTTGAATACCCGTCAGAAGCTCTAGAATTCGTTACGCATTGTCATCGGATCTTAGCTCCAGAAGGATGTTTGAGGGTTGCTGTCCCAGGCATTGAAAAGATTATCAGAGCCTACGCCCTGGACAATCAAATGTTCTTTAAACTACAAGAGAAATATCATCCTTCTTGGTGCAAGACAAAGCTAGAACATCTAATGTATGCACTTCAGCAAGATGGCGAACATCGGTATGGCTATGACTTTGAAACGATCGAAAAACTACTTTCTCAAGCTGGATTTACAAAGATCACATGTAGCAATTTTAACCAGAGTCAGTTCGAAGATCTTAGGGTTGACTACAGAGCGGAAAAAGATGAAATAGGTGAATTTCTCTCGCTCTATGTTGAGGCGATAAAGGAATAACATTCTTCAGTCAAGACATAAAAAATACGGCAAGCTTGTGCGATCGCTCCCTTTACCTTTACCCTTAATTGTATGGCTTTGACATCTCAAATTTTACATTGACGGTGTTTGGCTGGAGAGTACTTTTCTGGGACGTATTCATATCAACCCCAGACTGGGCGGGCGATCTCGTCTCCCGAAACTCCGGCCAGATACCGGCAGGCGTCAAAAGCTTAGGCCGCACCCGAAAGGTATAGGAACCATTCTGAGCGGCCAGTTGCTCGGTATGGGTGGTTTGAATGCGCTGCCAAGCCATCGGGAAACTAGACCAGTCATAAAGACTGAGGTAGAAATAAAACTGGCTCAGTACATCCGGATCCAGCTCAATTTGCATCGTTTCCCCTTTGTTCAGCCCGCCGTAAAAAAACTGGGTATCCGGTGCACCCACAGGCAAATATTCCCGTTGCACCCAGGCCTCGGGCAAATAGCGACGGTATTTGAGCAAGATGTAAGTGTAGTAGTGCATCGCCAGATAAAAAGCTTTGTGGGGATAGCCTTTGAGCTGGTGATAGAAGTCATTGGTGTTGGGGTCAGCGGAGTGGCTGGGGAGGAGGCGATGGGCTTTGCCAAGCTGCTGAGCATCACCGTCAAGTCGAACTTCGGGATAGATAATCGCTTCGGCGCAATCGTAATAGCGCACTCCCAAGCTGTAGCGACCGGCTGGCAAGGTGAGCTTGAACCAGGCCTTCGCGCTAGGTTCGGCACTGGACTGGGTGCTTGAGTAGGCCTTTGTGTCAGCACTTGTATTCGCACTTGTCTCAAGTTGTCGAAACCCGTGGGAATCTAGACTCTGTACAGTTTCATAACTGGGAAAGCGGTAGACAACGGCGACCCAAGACTGGGCCGATCGCTGAATCGTCGCCATATCCAGCTCGATCGATCGCTCTATCCCAAACGGCCCCAGCGTTCCAATCACTGCATGAGTATTCCAGCGAGGCCCTGTGGTCATCAACACGGGTAGGGCAAGGGGCACATGGGCAAGGGTATCTGCTGACAGAACTTGCCATTGCAGCTTGTCTTCGGGTTTGCGGCCCAATGAAAACCGGTAAAGACGACTCAGAATCGCTCGCATGACGCGATAGAAAACGAGGGAAGCGATCGCCAGCGGGATCTCCCACAGCAGTCTCAAAAAATTAGCAGATTCAACGGCAAACCCACCTGGGCCTTGGCCCCACTCACTAGACAGGGCCATCATGCCACAGGCACGGGCCTGTTCTCCAGAAAGGTTCAGCCAGGAAACTCTAATTCACAAAGAAATTAGGCTTTGCAGTGAGCTGATAGACCTGGGCATAGGTACCTGCTTCAAAAATTCCACAGCAGAGCAGGAGATAGAACTCCCAGTGCCGTTTCCATTCCTGGGAATTGGAGAAAGGCGTCGATTGAATCATGCAATCGATATGGGGCTCAATACTACTCCAGTTTTTCTGAAAGAAATGATTCCAGGCTCGTAGGGTAAGTACATAGTCAGCCACAATATTACGACGCTTATACTCAACAAACTGGCGATTGGCTTCGATCGCCCGCCCCAACTCCGAGGGCGAGCCAATGGAACCATGCGGAAAGATATAGCGGTTAATGTAGGGATCAGATACTGGACTGGGGTGATCTGAGCCAATGGTTTGAATCCCGAGAATACCACTCTGAACCATCACACGTCGCACCTGTTTGAGAATATTTGGCCAATTGCGAATACCGCCATGCTCAATGGTTTCTAGAAAAATGCACTTGGTGATTTGCACAACACCAGACTTTGCCAAAATCTCCCGATAGGAGTCGTGATAGCTGTGATTGTAAAAGAAGAAATTCGGCTGCTTCTGGAAGTGCTTGCGGCAATAATCAACCTGAACCTCTGAAATTGTGATGCCAATGTAGGTGAGATTCTGACCCAAATCATGCTCCAGCAAATATTGGGGCAGTGTTCCCCAGCCGCAGCCACAGTCGAGGATGACGTCTCCAGACTGGATTTGTAGCTCTTCAGCCCAATAGTCGAGATTCTGACGCTGGGCCACATCCAAATTTTCCGGTAATGGGTCAAGTCCACTCCAGTCTCCAGTGGTATATTTCATTGATGCTCCAAGAAAACCTTCGTACAATTCTGTGGGCAGGTCGTAGTGTTTTTGGGCATCGTGCTGGCGAATCAAGGAAACATTGAAAAATTGGTACAGCAATTGCTCCACAACCAGCCAGATCGAGTTAGGCATTTCAAACAAAATGGGATTTGTTCTTGCCTCTAGATCAAGTTCAAAGAGACATCGGGATAGGTAATCAATACGCTCGCACTCCCACAGCCCTTTTATGTAGGTGGTACCCAGGCCAAGGGTTTTGAACTGAACCCACTGCTCGAGAACCCGATCGCGCTGGCCCTTTAGACAAACAATATCCCAGGGTTCTGCGATCGCATCGGTTTCGCCCATCTCCAACACCTGAATTCCGTGACTGAGAAGCCTCTTAAGATCGTTTGTGTACTGACCTAGAATTTGATTTGGATAGCCTAGATCTAAATTTAGAGCTGAACGCATGGCTTTACTCCCAGATAGATATCCCTCTGGACATGAGGGACTTATTCTTACAGCGGGAACACGATTTTCGCCAACAAACTCGTTGTGAGTCGGGTTAAAAGATCGATTTGCTTGCTCGCATGATCTGCTTGCTCGCATTATAGAAGTTATGCCACGGTGAATACCTGGAGATTGTGTAGATTGACTGAAATACGTTAAAAGATTCAACGAGCTTAGCAATCATGCTAGCGATCGCTAAAGTCGTTGTAACGTTCCAGGGGATTTGGCTTACCACACAGCGCGCTAGGACGACAGAATTGCGTCGGCGATCGCAGCCGGAGCATCAATCGGTAAATTGTGGCCGCCGGGAACCACAATGCGCTGGGCATTGGTCAGGGCTTGGCGCTGCTCTTGGAGATCATCTTGACGGTTGAACTGGCTGCGATCGCCATAGATCAAGGTAATTGGATTGCGAATTCGACGCAGCATCCCCAAATAACGCGACTTGCTAATGCCGTTGAACGCAATCCCGGCCCTCGTCCGCAGCAGCGGAGCCCAACGCCAGCGCACGCCGCCTTCACAGGGTTCGGTGATCCGTTCCGCCAACAGCATTGCGAGAGCCTTCGACAGTGCCGGAGTCGAGAGACGGAGGCGCTCCGCAGCAGTTTCCACATCTGGAAAACGGGATGTTCTAGGGGCTTGGCGAGATAATCTAAATGCGTGGTCAACTGATCAACCGCTTCCTCATCGCTCACCTCACTGGGCAAAATCGTCTCCACCATAATTAGATTGCGGATACGGTGGGGGCGAATACTGGCGAACAGCGCACCGACGACTGATCCTAAGGAGTGCCCCACAAGAGTAAAAGGCTTATCAGCAATCTGTTCCACAATTCCATCCAAATCCGCTAGAAAGTCGAGCAAGTTGTAAGAATTTCCTTGCTGCACATGGGTCGAGCGTCCGTGGCCCCGCAGGTCCGGCGCGACGATGCGATAGCCCTGGGCTGCCAGGCGGGTGGCGACTTCGAGCCAGGATGCACCCTGCTCCAAAATGCCGTGCAGACACAACACCAACGGGCCGGACTCTGGCCCCCAAGTGCAGAGGCAAATCGTCGTGCCCCGCACGGAAAGAAATTTTTCGGTCATGGTGGCCGCGAAGGCTTCGAGGTGAGTTTCGGAGTGCGGGGCCGGGTTTCGCCCGAGATGGGGAGCAGCAGCAACAGGCGATGCCCGCGAGGATTCGTCCTTGGAGCGGGGAATCGAGTGACTCATTTCCTGGGGGAGTTCGTAGGCCAACCGCCGGGCAAGGATTTGGGTTGAGGGCTGGAGCAATCGCGGCAACTGAATCTTTCGCCATGCTTCGGCCATGCTCGCGTCAATGGTGCGGCGGTTTTCGAAGTTGGGGTCACCCAAGGAGAGAGACTGTTTGTAAACCCCGTCAGTCATGCGATCGCCTTGGTAGGGCTCCAGCATGGCAGCATCAAAAGGAACTTCGAGGAAATCACAGAGCGATCGCAGCACCGACTCGGGATGCTGCACCAACGCTTCGTAGCGAATCAGGTAGTGGCGGCTCGATGTTTGCTGTTGACCAAGCAAGTCCCCCTGAGCCAAGCTTTGACTTTGATCCAAAGATTCAAAGAATCGTTGAGTATTCTCGTTGCTAGCGCACCAAATCTTCTCAGCTAGATCTAGCGCCGACTGCTGCCCGTCGCCCACCAGCTTATCCATGCGCATCCGACAGAAGGACTCCAGCACGGCGTAGGGATGACGCACCAAATGAATATATTGTGCGCCGTCAATGCAACGCTCAGCTCGGGCAAGGTTCGCAAGGTCGCTGGCGTAGCTGGGGGATTTGTCGATGAGCAGCCGATTCCCCGCAAGATCCTGGAGCAAGGCATAAACGTCTTCAATGGGCATGTCGCGGTCTTCAAGCGCTTGAATGAAGTCGCGGCTCGCTTCGACATTTAGGCCTTTGAGTTCCATCAGCGATCGCTGCAACCCCTCACCCAAATGAGAAACGCCGAGCTGACGTTTGCGATCGCCCAGGGTTTCAAAGGGTAGCAAATGCAATTCGGGGGGCGAGAAAAGCGCTGGGTTACCCGCCAGCATCACTCGCAACAGCGTTGAGCCGGATCGCGGACTCGAGAGGATAAACGCCATGGGGCCGGCTTTTTGGCGATTCGATCGCCCCGGAGGACTATTGGTTAAAGGCACCTGCGGAAGCGGGGAGTGAACGGTAAAAGAACGGCTCACGGCAGGGCCAATTGCGTTTACACTCGTCAACGATTCTTCCAAGGGCTTAACGCCGGAATACTCTTGCATAGGTTGCTGAGCCAACCCATGACTTTGCTCAAACTCGCCGGCAAGATATTTGGCTAAAGCATCCAGGCGGGGACGTTCGTAGAATTCTCGCGGGTAGATCATCAGCTGTAAATCTTGCTTCAGCTGATGAATCGCTTCCATTATCATGAGTGAGTCCATGCCCGAATCTAGCAAACTTCGACTAGGAGCCAGGGCGGACGGGTCGATTTGGAGGATATGGGCGATCGCATCCCGCAAATAGTCCTCCACGAGGGCCGGTCGCTGTTCTGAACTGGCATTGAGCAACTGTTCTCGAATGGCGACTTGGGCTGCAAGTTCAGTTGTAGCAGCCGCTGCTGTAGCAGCCGTTGTTGCCAGAAGGACTGTGGCAGTATTTGTTGTCGCAACTGTCGTAAGTGTTGAGGCGATCGCCTGAAAGTAGCCCGAGGTTTTGAATTGTGGAAACTGTTGCAATAGCAGCGGCCAGTCAGCCTGAAACAGACCCAGCTGGAAGGTATCTGGGTCATGTGCTGGGTCATTAACTGGATCGCTTAGAAGCTGGGACAACTGCTCAAGACAGTGAGCCGGATCAAGCAGCGGCAGGCCCTGCCTCAGACGCCGATTCGGACGTACAGCCTCAGCCATACCTGCCCCCGCCCAAGGCCCCCAATTGAGGCTCAGGGCGGTTTGGCCTTGGGCGCGTCGGGTTTGGGCGATCGCATCCAAAAACGCATTGGCCGCCGCGTAGTTCCCCTGACCTGGTGAACCCAAGAGCGAGGCCACAGATGAGAAAAGGACAAAGAAATCCAACGGATCGGCTTGGGTGGCTTGGTGCAAATTCCAACTGCCCAGGAGTTTGGGGGCAAGCACCCGCTGCCATTGCTCCCAGGTTTGACCCAGCAGCAGTCCATCGGCGAGGCTTCCAGCGGCATGGATGAGGCCAGCCAGAGGGGTCGGGGACTGGCGCAATTCGGCGCAAAGGGCAGCAACTGCATCAGCATCGGTGACATCGAGCGATCGCACATCGCAATTCACACCCCGTTCAGCAAGGGCTGCAAGGGTTTGCTGCTGCTGGGGATTGGGCGATCGCCGACTGACTAAGACCAAATGCCGCGCGCCCTGGTCAGCAAGCCATTCAGCCAGGATGAGCCCCAGGGCACCGAGGCCGCCCGTGACCAGGTAGCTGGCCTGGGGTTTGAGGGAAAATTTGGCAGTGCTGGCAGGGAGGGCTGGGCAGTGAAGAGGCTGTAGGCGAGCGACAAAGGGTTGCGATCGCAACGCAATCTGATCTTCGTCTGGGGAGTGGAGCAAGATTTTCACCAGCTGCTCAATTTCGCTAGAGCGTTCGGCATCATCATTGACATCTCCTGAGACGACAACACCTGAAGCGATACCTCCTGAAACGACATCTCCTGAAACGGCGACACTTAAATCAATCAGGCCACCCCAGAATTCGGGATGCTCGAGGGCGATGACCTTACCGAGACCCCAGAGCGGGCTTTGAGCTAGACCAGGGGCAGGTTCACCCTGGATGCTGTGGACGCCTCGGGTAAGCAGCCAGATGGGTGCTGGAGCTAGATTTGCCGAGTTCTGATTCGCCGAATCCCGAGGTGTCAAACCCTTCTGAATCAACCCCTGAAGTAATGCCAGAACCGAGCCACAGGTCTGGGCTTGGGCCTCGATTAGGGCCACAGCGCTCAGGCCGGGGGAGGCCGGGACTGAGGGGGTAGAACTGGAGGCGATCGCTGGCCCATCCAAAGCACCGCAGTGAACAATCCCCTTCAACGGAGACAAGCCCTGGGGCAGTGAGATCAACAGTTGTTCCAGCATGTCTACTGGGCTATCCTGGATGGACTTGAGCTGCAGGCGATGCACCGTCTGGCCCTGGGCTTCAAGTGCCGTAGCCACAGCTGCGCCAGTACCGGCTTGATCCTCAAAAATTAGCCAGTTCTGAGGCAGTTGCTGAGACATCAGGCGGGGTTTTCTGGGGTGGCTCAATTCGATTGCCATAGCTTCCCAGGCGACTCGATAGCGCTGTATGGCATTGACACTAGCATTGATGCTGGAGTTGCTGATGCTGGAGTTGTTGATGCTGGAGTTTGCGCAGGACGATGCGCTGGGGGGGGCGTCTTGGGCGATCACCATCGCTCTGTTCGCCGAGGGTTTGCCCAAGCCCTCTAGCCAACAGGGTTGCCGCTGAAAGGGATAGGTGGGCAAATCCAAGTGCAAGCTTGAGCATTGACCGAGGAGATTTCGAGTCTGGTTGCGATCGAGACTCTTCCAGTCCACTGCCACTCCCTGAACCGCTAAGGCCCCCAAGCTCTGAAGCAATTGATGAATATCGGCCTTACCGGGATAAAGGCTCGGGAGCCAAAGGAGTTGGGCGGGCAGACGTTTCGACAGGCCATTGGCAGACAGGCTGTTGGCAGATAGGCTATCCTGTTGCAGACATTGGCGACCCATGGGGAGCAGCGTCGGCTGGGGACCAATTTCGAGAAAAATGCGAGCCCCCTGAGCTTGCAAACAGCGCATACTCGCTTCAAACATCACCGGCTGACGAATGTGGCGCACCCAATAATTCGGTGTGGTAATGTCAAATTCACCATCAGACGTGATGAGCGAGCCCGTCAGGTTCGACACCAGTGGAATTTGAGGCGCATGGTAGGTGACCGTCTTCGCAACTTGCTCAAAGCGAGACAAGATCGGCTCCATCAGCGGCGAGTGGAACGCGCGGGTCACACCCAACGAACGGCAGCGAATTCCCTGAACCTTGAGTTGTTCAGTCAACTGATTGAGCGCTACACGCTCGCCCGAAAGCACAACTAGCTCAGGTCCATTGAAGGCGGCGATCGCAACACAAGCCTCCGTCCCCTGCTGTTGCGCTGCCTCCAACTCAGGCTGTAGCCGTTCAGCGGCGGCAAATACGGCCACCATGGCACCATTCTCCGGCAGACTTTGCATCAGCTTGGCCCGCGCCGCAATGAGCTTGAGCGCATCCTCCAGACTAAACACCCCGGCAATGCAGGCAGCGACATATTCACCGACGCTATGACCCATCATCACCGTGGGCCGCACGCCCCAAGAGAGCCACAGTTGCGCCAAGGCATATTCCAACGCAAACAAACAGGGCTGGGTGTAAAGCGTCTCGTCGTCCCCTGTTTCGCCGATTTCCGGGTATAACAGCTTGAGCAAATCGCGATCGCACTCAGCGCTCAAAATCTGGGCGCAGCGATCGATCGCGGCCTTAAACACAGGCTCAGTCTCGTAGAGCTGCCGCCCCATGCCAACCATCTGGGAGCCTTGGCCTGTGAACAAGAAGGCGATCCCAGGGCAGGCTTCGGCGACCCCCCGAATCACATCGCGTTGGCGCTGGTTGGCCAAAAACCCTTGAAGTTGCGCTTGCATCTGTGCTGGGGTTTGGGCTATCGTTGCCAGTCGCTGCTCAAATTCGCTCCGACCTGTGTTCACCCGGACACAAAGCTCGCTCAACTCATCCACCCCTAGATTTGGATGCTGCACCAACCAATCGCGATAACGCTGAACTAGAGCCGTGAGGGCTGGTGCGGTTTTGGCGGACAGCATCAGGAGATGGTGCGATCGCGCCGCAGCACTCACAGGTTCAGAAGAGGATTGCCCAGAAGACTGCGCACCGGAACTCGCACTAGAACTTTCACCAGAATTTTCGCCAGAACTGGCAACAACCGGAGCCTCACCCACAATCACGTGGGCATTAGTACCCCCAAAACCAAAGGAACTGACACCTGCGAGTCGGGGGCGATGGCCGCAGCCCTGGGCCGCATCAGCCCTAGGCCAGGGCTGCGGCTCAGTGGGAATTTGCAGGCGATGGGCTCCGCCTAGGCCTGCCGGCTCGATCGCCCCAAGCTGAATATGAGGATTGAGCTGCTTGAGATTCAAGTGGGGCGGAATCGTCTCCTGTTGCAAAGACAAGATTGATTTGATCAAACCCGCAACACCAGCTGCAGCTTCAAGGTGGCCAATGTTGGTTTTGACCGAGCCGATCCAGCTTGTATCCGGCTCTTGAGCGCCAATGGACGGTTCACGAGCCGCCAGATCCTCGGCAAACAGGGTTTGCAGTGCATTCAGCTCAATCGGATCGCCGAGGGCTGTTCCCGTACCGTGGGCCTCAATGTAGTTAATGTCAGTTGCCTGAACACCCGCTTGGCTCAGTGCCTGACGAATCACCGCCTGCTGCGATCGCCCATTCGGTGCCGTCAAGCCATTGCTGCGGCCATCTTGGTTAATTGCAGACCCTTGGATGACCGCTAGGATGCGATCGCCCGCCTGCTGCGCCACACTCAGTCGCTTCAGCAACACCACGCCACAGCCTTCGCCGCGCACATAGCCATCCGCCTCTGCGTCAAACGTCTTGCAGCGACCATCTGCAGCCATCATACCCGCCTGACGAAAGACCTGGGTGAGGTCTGGCGACAGCATGAGGTTGACCCCGGCGGCGATCGCCAGCTCACATTCTCCCTCATTCAAACTCTGACAGGCCAGATGGACTGCCACCAAGGATGAAGAGCAAGCGGTGTCTACCGCAAGGGAAGGCCCATGCAAATCCAGAAAATAGGACAATCGGTTGGCCGCGATGCTGTGGGCGTTGCCCGTGCCCGAGTAGGCATCGACCGCGAGCCCCTGGGCGGCTTGCAGTTGGGCATAGTCACTACTACTGAGGCCCACGAACACCCCCGTAGCGCTCCCGGCCAGTCGGGTTGCCGGAATGTCAGCGTGCTCCAAGGCTTCCCACGTCACCTCCAGCAACAGCCGTTGCTGCGGATCCATGCGCTGGGCTTCGCGGGGAGAAAGACCAAAAAACGAGGCATCGAACTGATCGATTGCGTCGAGAAAGCCACCCCAATCAGACTCGTTGCTGTACCAACGCTCGGTCGGACGAATGGCATCTTTCCCCTGCACCAGCAACTGCCAAAAGGCTTGGGGATTATCCGCACCGGGGAAACGGCAGCCTAAACCGACGATGGCGATCGCTCCCGCCCGCCATTTCGGGAGCGCCCTGAGGCTGTCGCGATCGCCTGGGGTGCTGCCTGGGAAGCCGCAGCTTGGGGGTCAAGCTGGTGGGCAAGGTAAGCGGAAAGGCTCGCGATGGTCGGATAGTCGTAGGCCAGGGTGGGCGAGAGTTTGAGGCCTAGCCAGTCCTCGAGTTCTGCCGACAGCCGCACCACACGCAACGAGTCAAGACCAAAGCTGGCCATGGGTTCTTGGAGATCAATCGACTGGGGATCAAATCCCATGATTTCGCCAAGGCGGTTCGCTAACCAGGCGGCGATTTCTGTCTGGCGGATGACGGTGCCTGGGGAAGCTTGCGTCGTCTGGGTGTCAGAGGGAGCAACCGTACCAGAAGCCACTTCTCCCGATTGCCACTGAGCTACCACCCGCAGATCAGCTTGCAAAAACCGTCGCGGCAGGCATAGCGCTGAATTTTACCGCTGGAAGTCTTCGGAATGCTGTTGGTTCGCAGCAAAACCACTGCATAGGGCTGGAGGCCATGGTGTTTGACCACGGCTTGCCGAATCGCCTGGAGCACGGGGGCCGGATCATCGAGCTTGCGCAGCGCCGTGCGGCTGACCTCCTGTACGATCACGAGCTGCTCTTCCCCTGCCTGCTCGATCGAAAACGCGGCCCCTGCCGCCACTTGAAGGGCCGGATGGCTCTGGGCCACTGTTTCTTCAATGTCCTGGGGATAGTGATTGCGACCTCGAACAATAATCAGATCCTTGAGCCGTCCAGTGACGAAGAGTTGGCCATCTTGCAAGAAGCCGAGATCGCCAGTGCGTAGAAAGTGCGCAGATGGGGCTTGCTCAGGCGCAAACAACCCAGATGAAGGTAACCCAGATGAAGGTAACCCAGATGAATTGGCGATCCTGGGGAGCTGGGTAGAACGAATCGCCGCCTCAAACGTCGATCGCGTCAGATCCGGACGTCGCCAATAGCCCTGGGCCACACTCGGCCCCGACAGCCACACCTCACCCACCTGGCCTTCCGGCAGCACCGTCAGCTGCTCGGGATCCACAATTTGCAAATTCTGATTTGCGAGCACACGGCCCGACGCCACCAGAACCACACCCTCGGTACCCACCAAAGCAGGCTGCACAAGCCGTCGCTGCAAGGCCTGACCATCCACCGTGGCCAAAACCGGAGCCAAGGATCGATTGCCGCCGGTCACCTTCAGCGTCGCCTCGGCCATGCCGTAGCAGGGGTAGAAGAATTCGCGCCGAAAGCCGCATTCCGCGAACGTTTCCACGAAGCGATCGAGGGACTGCGATCGCACCGGTTCAGCCCCAGTAAAGGCGACCTCCCAGTTGCTCAAATCCAGGCCTGCCCGCTGTTCAGCGGTAATGTGTTTGACGCACAGGTCGTAGGCAAAATTCGGCCCGCCGCTGGTCACCACACGGTAGTCGGAAATGGCTTTGAGCCAACACAGTGGCCGCTGGAGAAAACTGACCGGCGGCATCAGCACCATGGACGCACCCAGGAAAATAGGCTGGAGAATGCCTCCGATCAGGCCCATGTCATGGTAGGGCGGCAGCCAGGAAACGCCCTGGCTGTCGCTGGTGTATTCAAATCCCTGGTTAATCAGCGCTGAGTTGTGGATCAAGTTACCATGGCTGACCATAACGCCCTTGGGCTGACCCGTGGAGCCGCTGGTGTATTGCAAAAAGGCCAACTGACTAGGCTCTGGCTCGACCGGCCGCCAAGCCTCGGCCCAGCGGACAACCTCCAGTGCGCCGCCAAAGGCCCCATCGTCGGTAGCGAGGCACTCGATCGCGGTGGCGTCAGCGCCCATGAGCTGGTTCACCAGTTTGCCATGGAGTTCGGTGTTGGTCAGGGCAAACCGCGCCTCTGCGTCGGTGATAATTGTCTGTAGCCGCTCCAAGGAACGATTGGCCCGAGGCGGATAGGCCGGAACAGCGACGGTGCCTGCATACAGGCAACCAAAAAAAGCGGCAATAAAGTCAAGGCCAGGCGGGTAGAGCAGCAGCGCTCGTTCACCAGGGGCACCCAAGTCCTGAAGCTTTGCGGCGATCGCCCGTGCTCGCTGGTCCAAGTCAGCAAAGGAGAGCACTCCGGCGATGGTTTCCCCATCCTGCAAAAACGTAAAAACCGTCTGGTCAGAAAGGTGATGCGCATGGTGACGCAACAGCGCGGCAAAGCTAGGGAAGGTGTGGGACATCTATGGATTCAGCGACTTCTCTGAATTGTTAATAATCTTTGAAGATCGAAATCTAATCATACTGTCTCAGGCCTGACAGTTTTAAGCCTGATAGTTTTAGGCCTGAAGTTTTAGGCCTGATAGTTTTAGGCCTGATAGTTTTAGGCCTGATAGTTCTAGGCATGATGGTTTTGGGTCTGGGTTTTGGCCTGGGTCAGATCGGCTTGGGCCCGAACGTTTTTAAGATTGAGCGTTTTTTAGCGTGACAGCTTCGCTTCGCTCACGCCAGCCCCCACGATCCATTGCGATCGTCAACCGCAGCACAAACGTCTCGAATGAACCCACTTGGGCTCTCAAAATACTGATATACGAAACAACCGTTCTAAACGGGCGCGTGTGAGGAAAATGAGAGGTCGGGATACGGCACTGATTCTGAATACCGAATCTTAATCTAGGAGGGCAGGGGCCTTCCCTAGGCCGCGATCGCACCATCCGCAGACATGCCAGAGACTTCCTGAAAGCTAAAGCCAATGGCTTCTAGTGCTTCGCCGTAATGAATCGTAAATTCTTCCTCAAGGGTCTCGAGATCTATACCGAGTCGGGCGGCATCTTGGCCCATGCGCGTCAGGATCGTTCGGGCGATGGGCAAAATGCTCTGGCTTGCGGCTTGGATATCAGCTTTGACGGTTTCAAACTGCTCTTGGAACCAGGTTTGACCAAAATTCAGGTGTTGATACTCGTCCTGGATAACGGCTTCGGCAACCTCACGAGAGAATTCGTCGGCCACGGGAAGATAGGCATTGTAAGTGGCGATCGCCAAGCATTCAACCACTAAGGCCTGGATCAGCAAGCAGGGCACCAACTGCCCACGGTCTGCGGCGGCGGTGAAGCGATCGCGCAGCTCCGCAAACACATCCTCAGCCCAGCCCCGGTCTGCCTTGATGCCCATACGCCTGCCGCAAGACTGAAATCCTCGCTGGTGTCGTCGCTCGACTCGGGCCGCTGCCAGCAGGGATGTTCGGTGCTGGGGCAGCATCTCCGCCAGCCGCAGGTAGTTGTTGTAGGCCTCTTGCTCACCTGTGATGAACACGCCGTTGAGGCGGCTATAGGCAACTTTGTAGGCCGTACTGTCGTAATCCAGGTTGGGATCGACGGCGAGATTGACCTGAAGGGGGGACATGAAGGGTCTCCTAGCGGGTAGGGCTTAGCGGGTAGGGCTTTGGTGCTTCGGATGGGGCTTGTTTGGCTCCGGTGGACAATGTATCCGCAGTGGGCAACGTATTTTGCAGTTACCACAGTTCCAGTCTAACGACTTTGGGAGCGGCAAGGCAGGGGCAGAACCAGTGAACCGCAAGTGGTGATCACCCAACGGCCATCCCCTGATCCAAGAGCAACCTACAAGATCAACCTATCCTGAGGCCACTCGTCCGGATATTTGGCAGAGATTGTGGGCGCGATAGGGTTCGAGCCGACTAAGATGTAGTTTGGTTTTATTGAATTGTGCTATGAGCCCGCAATCCCAAGACTTGTCCTTTTCCATGGAGGACTTCGAGAAAGCCCTCGACCAGCACGACTACGGTTTTGCAGTCGGTCAAACGGTGAAGGGCGTAATTGCCGACCACGCCAACGATGGCGTGTACGTGGACATTGGCGGCAAAGCGACGGCGTTTTTGCCCAGCCAAGAGGCGGCACTGCGTCCCGTGATGGATCTGTCGGCAACGCTTCCTCTCGGCGAATCCTTTGAGTTTGTGGTGATTCGGGATCAGAACGCGGAAGGACAGGTGACGATTTCCCTCAAGCGACGGCTCTTGGATCAAGCCTGGGAAAGGGTCAAGGAGCTCGAAGCGGCAAATACGACCTTGGACGTCAAGGTGACGGGATCTAACAAGGGCGGTGTCACGGCGGATGTGCATGGACTGAATGGATTTATTCCGCGATCGCACCTCAACGAAAAGGACAACCTCGACGGCCTCAAGGGCAAGGTGCTGTCCGTCAAGTTTTTGGAAGTGGATCTCGAACGCAAAAAGCTGGTGCTCTCGGAGCGATTGGCCGGTCAATCTTCCCGGATGGCCGAGCTGGAAGTGGGGCAGCTGGTGTCGGGCAAGGTGGCGAGCATCAAGCCCTTTGGTGCCTTTGTCGATTTTGGCGGGAGTACGGGGTTGCTGCACATCAAGCAGGTGAGCGATCGCTACATCCCGGCCCTCGGTACCCTGCTCAAGCCGGGTGACCCCATCCAGGCTCTGATCGTCGATATTGACGAAGGCAAAGGCCGCATTGCCCTGTCCACCAAACACCTGGAAAACCACCCCGGTGAAATTGTGGAAAACTTTGCCGAAGTGATGGCAACGGCAGAAGCCCGCGCCGAACGCGCCCGCAAGAAGCTCGGGAGCTAGGCTATGGCAACGATCTGGGAACTAGACTTTTACTCACGACCCATTGTTCAAGATAACGGCAAAAAGCTTTGGGAGGTGGTGATTTGCGAAACCCCCTTGGTCGCGGGTTCGGATCCGGCGGATGGCTTTCGCTTTGCCAAATATTGCCCCAGCAGCTCGGTCAACTCCGCGTGGCTAAAAGAAGCCCTGGAAGAAGCGATCGCCCAAGCGCCAGCACCTCCGACGCTGATTCGCTTTTTTCGCCGCCAGATGAACAACATGATTCTCAAGGCCAGCAGCGATGCGGGACTCCAGGCCAAGGCGAGCCGCCGCATTACCGCGCTCTCGGCTTGGCTCGACCAGCGCTACGCCGAAACCTACCCCCAATCGCCGGGCTACCAGGCCAGCCCCAATCCCTCGGTGCAATATTTGCCAGACCCGGCGCTGGTGTTGCCTGATGCCCTTGAAGGCGAACGCTGGGCCTTCGTCAATTTGACGGCGGCGGACTTTGCGGAGATGGGCGAGTGGGAGATTGGCTTTGGCGAAGCGTTTTCGCTCAAGGGGCTGGTGCCGCCGGAGCAAAAGATTCCGGGGATGCTGATTTTCTCGCGGCGGGCCAATCCTCTGGCGGCTTGGCTCTCAGGCCTAGAACTGGCCTACCTCAAGTTCGATGGGGGGCCGCCGACGAGTATGGTTTTGGAGACGGGGGTGAGCGATCGCTGGCTCCTGGCTGCTGTCAACAATAAAGCAACCATCGAGGAAGCCAAGGCCTTCGAAGCTGCCAAAGCTGCTGCAAATAACGTCCATTTCATCGGCATCCAAAGCAATCCCGAGGAAGAAACGTTTGCCGGATTTTGGCTACTGAAGGAGTTGCAGCTGGGCTAAGACGGCAGGCAGACAAGGATCCCTAGGATCGCGGTTTGCCGAAAACCTGCACGTAGTAATGCTGATTACCCCGACTGGCGTAGCCCAAACCAATTTCAGTAAACTGGCCATTGAGCAAATTCTCACGGTGGCCTTTGCTGTTCATCCAACCTGCAATCGCCCGCTCAGCCCGATTGCTTGGAGACTGCATATAAATATTTTCCGCCGCTAGACTAAAGCGATAGCCACTCGACTTAACGCGATCGCCCATTTGCGAGCCATCCGAACCCGTATGGGAAAATTGACCACTGCGGGCCATGTCGTCCGCTTGGCGCTGGGCAGCGGCGGCGAGTTTGGTATTCAAGCGGAGGTTACCCAGCTTAGCTTTCGTCCGTTCGGCATTGGTTAGCGTCAGCAGACTCCCGAGGGTGTTTCCCTGGGCAGGCTTGGCCTGGGCCAAGGTTTTCGATTCTGCACCCCCCGATGGTGTAACCGGGTCAGCCCCTCGTCTCGCCTCGGTCGCTGAACCAACCGCACGACTGCTGAGAGCCGAGAGCGCGATTTCTGGGGAAACCTGCGACGCAATTGTTCCCAGTCCCATCGTGAGCAACAGCAACAAACTGGGGGTGTGAAATTTGTGAAAATATCCCATGGGTGTCTTGTGTGTGGAGGGTAAAGATTCCGCGTAACGCGTAAAGAGCGAGGGCATTGGGCATTGATTCAGTCTTCCAAGACGCGATCGCCCCCCTGTGGGTTCCGCCTAACGCTTACGCTTAGATTCAACCGCTCCCCCATCGATTTCCCAATCTTTGACCTTGACTTTGACTTTGCCTGCGGTTTCAGTCCCTTTTCTCCAGTCCCATGAACATCATTTGGCAAGCCGACCTCTTCCGCCGACCCGCCACGGGCCAATCAGGCTCGCCCCTGTGGGCCCTGTTAATTTGCGGTGATGACGGCTCCTGGCAGTTTAGCGCCCAAGCTCCCCAATCCGAAATTGACGGCCAATGGGTGAAGATGCAACTGTCACTCGCCCAACTCGATCACCCGGATGGAAGCTCTGGCCTACCGCAAAAAATTCAAGTTTTTCGACCCCAAAGCTTCAGCCTGATCGCCGCTGGAGCCGAACCCCTCGGCATCCCCGTCGAAGCCACCCGCCAGACCCCAGCGCTGAAAAAACTGCTGCGAGGCCTCAAAGACATGGCGCTGCAAACCGACTGGGATCCCATTCACGTCGAAGAGATGCCGCCGGTGCCGCTGCCAGAGCGCCTGCGGGGCGATCGCTGGCGGTTTGCAGCCTTGCCTGCGGGGGAGCTAGAAGCCGCGTTTCAAGGCCGGCCGATTCCGATTATGGAAATGCCCGAGCTGCGATCGCCCCTACGCCTTGGCCTACGCTCCACCCAGCCCATTCCCGGCGTGATTATTGATGGCGGCAAAGCCTCGATGCCCCTAGCCCGCTGGCTCCAAAGCACTCGTCCCCATGCCCTGGGCTACAAAGCCGGTGCCCCAGATGGCGTGATTTTGCAGGCGGGACTGGCGGAACGATGGGTGATGGCGACCTTTGAGGATACAGAGGTGGCCCAGGCCGCGCGAAGCTTTGAGCAGCGCAAGGTCGAAGCCCTAGGACTGCATTTTTTGCTGGTGCAGCCCGATGATTCGGGCATGACCTACAGTGGCATTTGGCTTCTGCAAGTGTAACGATAAGTCTGTATTACTCATTTCCAAGATATATCGCATCCAGCCATTCAACCGAGGGAAAGTCGCCCATGGTCACCCAACCGCTCAGTTCTCTGGCCAGTGCCCTGGCCCCCGAAATCGCCTATCCCGATCGCGACGGTGAACCCATGTCCGACAATACTCGGCAATTTCGCTGGATTGTAACGATTAAGGAAAATCTGGAGATTCTCTTTGCTCAGGATCCCCATGTGTTCGTCGCGGGCGATCTGCTCTGGTATCCAGTTGAAGGTGACAATAAGCTGCGTCAGGCTCCGGATGCGATGGTCGTGTTTGGGCGACCCAAGGGCGATCGCGGCTCCTACCGACAGTGGCAAGAGGATAATATTCCGCCCCAGGTCGTTTTTGAGATCCTGTCTCCGGGTAACCGGGCGCGGGAGATGACGCGCAAGGCACTGTTCTACCAAAACTATGGCGTTGAGGAATACTATCTCTACGACCCCGACAACAACGAGCTGAGCGGCTGGTGGTGGAAGGCTCCCAACGATGCCGCCAACGATGCCGCCAGCCATGACCCCAGCCATGACCCAAGCGCAATAGCGAGAACTGGCAGTGCGGCAGAAATTCCCGACCTGAAAGGCTGGGTCAGCCCTCGACTGGGCATCCGGTTTGAACCCACGGATACAGGGCTGATGATTTACACCCCCGAGGGTATGCCTTTCCTAACGCCTGTGGAATTGGCTCAACAGCGGGATCAAGCCCAGCAGCAACGAGATGAAGCCCAGCAGCAACGAGACGAAGCCCAGCAGCAACGAGACGAAGCCCAGCAGCAACGCGATCAAGCCCAGCAGCAACGCGATCAAGCTCAGCAACAGGCGGCGCGATTTGCTGAGAAATTGCGGGAGCTCGGGGTTGACCCAGAGACCTTAACCTAGGTCTCGTCCGTTGGGGATTTTTTGGGGGGGTGACGGCGGGGCGATCGCCGTAGATTTTTCGGGCGGTTTCTCGGGAGCTTTCTCGCGCGGTTTCTCGGGAGCTTTTTCGGGAGCTTTCTCGGGAGCTTTTTCGGGAGCTTTCGCCTTGGGCGTCGCCGGGATGGGAATATCCTCGACAGCCGATACTTTCTCAACGCTGAGCCGAGGCTGACCGTCGCCCGAAAGTCGCTTGAGCAGCTTGGGCTTGGGGTCGTGGAGCAGGTAGGTGACGCGATCGCCTGTCTTCCACTCCTCTGCCGCCAAACAGACCTGCAGCCGCCCCTTGCGTTCCACCAAAATCGGCACAAACTCCGTTGAGGATAGCAAACTCTCCCAATGTTGTTTTTGCAACTCACTGCCCACATCCCGCAGCTGCGTTGCGCCCAACCGCACCGACCCTTCGACCAAATACTGGTTCCAGGCTTTAATCGGCAAATTGGAAACAAAGGCTTCCGAGATCTTTGCATCGAGGGTCGAGCGGGTTCCCGCCTCTCCGGGGGACAACACCAGAACACGGGGAGGGCTGAACTCTTCGGCAATCCGTTGGGCGATCGCCTGGTTCACCTCCCGATTGCTGGTCATCACCAACACCGTCCGCACTGAGCTCACCCCAGCGGCTTCCAGGGCCTTTTCGTCGAAGGCATCGATCAAATCCGTCGGCAAATCTTCCTGCTCCGCCTTGCGCAGGGCATCCGCATCCGAATCCAAAATCAAAATCGACTCGCCGCGCTCCTGCATCAAGCGACCCAGCAATTTGCTCAGGGGATTCGCCCCAATAATCAAAACCCCCGTGGACTCCGCCGAGGTAATTCCGAGCGCCTGGGCCAAGGGCCGCGCCGTCAGCCCCTGCAAAAACACTGTCAAAATAATCGTCAAAAATACCAGCGCCTTAATCGAGTCGCCGCCATTAATCCCCCGCTCCGTCAGCAAAATACCAAACAGCGAAGCTACCGAAGCCGAAACAATTCCACGCGGCGCAATCCAGCCCATAAACACCTTTTGCCGCCAGCCCAGATCGCTGCGCAGCGTACAACTCCACACACTCAGGGGCCGCACCAAAAACATCAGCGCCAGCACCGTCAAAACCCCGCCCCACTCCAGGGCAAACAAACTGGCGATCGACAAATCTGCCGCCAACAAAATAAACAGCACCGAGATCGATAGCACCGTCAGTTGCCCCTTAAATCGGCGCAGCGTGCGTTCCCCCGGAATGGCCGCCGCCCCCACGACAGTTCCTGAAACCACCGCAGCCATCAGCCCCGCTTCGCTGCGGATCGATTGCGCCAAGCCAAACATCCCCCAGGCCCCGGCCAACACGACTAGGTTTTTCAGCTCCTCGGACAACACCTTGTCCTGCTTGAGAAACCTGCCAAGCAAACTGCCGCCCACAAATCCAATCAGGCCGCCAATGCCCAATCGCACAATCAGCCCACCCAAAACGCTGGCTGGATTGGCGTCGCCGTTGAGAATAATGTCGAGCACGACCACGGCCAAAATCGCACCAATGGGGTCAATCAACACCCCCTCGCCTTCGAGCAGCGCCGAGACCTGGCGATCGACCTTCACCTGCTGCAACAACGGCCCCGTCACCGTTGGCCCCGTCACCACGACGATCGCCCCGTACAAAAACGCCTGGGGCCAAGGAAACTCACTCACCCAGTGAGCGGCCATACCCCCGCCCAGGAGTGTGATCCCCGTGCCCAGGGTGATCAAATTGCGCAAGCTGTCGGACACCCGCCCCAACTCGCGCAGTTCCAAATTGAGGCCTCCCTCGAACAAAATCAGCGCCACCGCCATGGCCACGATCACATCGAGGCCATCGCCGAGCAAACTGGGCTGCAGAATCCCGAGACCATCTCGGCCCAGGGCAATGCCAAACAGCAGCAAAAACACAATGCTGGGTAGGTTCAAGTAGGCCGCCAGCACCTGGGCTCCAATCCCAGTTAGGACGGTCATGACCATCAACAGCGTAATGGCTAGGCTAGAGTCCATCCTTTAGCATCAAGTAATAGAGCTGGCCGGTTTCATTGATAAGTCCGGCGCGATCGCCCGCCCCCTGACCACTGCCCATAAACAGATCAGCTCGACCCGCGCCTTTGATCGCTCCACCGGTATCTTGATCTAACACAAACCGGCTGACAGGGCGCTTGACATACTGGCCAGAGCCATCGATGTAGGGCAACTGCGTTGTGATCAGCGCCAGGGCTCCGGGGGGCAGCAACGACTTGTCTGTGGCGATCGAGCGCTCAGCCAGCACCGGCACCCCCAGGCTGCCCGTGGGGGGCGCACCATTTGTAGACTGAAAAAAGACAAAGCGAGGATTACGGGGCAAATACTCGTCTAGGGCTTGAGGGTTGTCGCGGAAGAAATCCAGCATCAGGGGCAAGGACAGTTCCTCCAGCGTAAACTTGTCGTCGTTGACCAACTCGCGACCTACACTGACGTAGGGATAGTTGGTGCGTCCTGCATAGCCTAAAGACATTGTACTCCCGTCGGTCAGGGCCAGCTTGGCTGAGCCTTGCACCTGCACCAGAAAGGCTTCGAGGCGGCTCTTGAGCCAGACGAGTTCGAGGCCTTTGAGAGCACCTTGGTCAAATTTCAAACCATCTTTGCCCTCGAGGGCGGCGCGATCGGGGTGGGGTTCAGGCCAGGTTTCTAGATTGGCGGGTTTGGCAAACAGTGGATAGCGATATTCGGCGGTACGGTTGCGGCTGGCGCGGTAGCTGGGTTCAAAGTAGCCGGTGAAATGGGCGTCATTTTGGCCGGTTTGGCCGGTGGATTGATAAAACTCAAATTCGCGTTGGACGGCGGCTTGGAGTGCTTCGGCGGAGTTGCTTTGCACCAAGAGCTGGCGGAAGCGCTGGAGGCTGCGGCGAACGCGATCGCGCGTAATCCCCTCAATCGGATAGCCCGCGTAGTCTTTGAAGGCTTTGTCGGTGTTGAGATAACGCAAGCTGTGGTCGATGGCTGCCAGCAGTATGGCGCGATCGCCCTTCGAGGCCGGGGCTGGGGCGCTCGCAAACCCGTCTTGGCTCCAAATTTGGCCGTCCCAGCCAGCCTGGGTCGGGAGTTGAGCCGGGGCGATCGCCCGCAATGCGGGCAGGGCTGGCTCGGGTTCGACCGATGCTGGAGGGGTCACAGGACGGGTCACAGGACGGGGAGAACCAGAAGAAGCAGGCTCCGAGCCAGCCTGAACAGACCTGGGGGCTTCTCCAGAGATACAGGCCATCAGCGTCCCCCCGGCCCCGGCGGTGAGACCAAGGCTTGCGATCGCGACAAGCGCCAGACGAAGGTTTTGACGGGTCATGGAGGCGCAAGCTGCCCTAAAAGGCTGCGTTAAAGGCTGCGTTAGTAAAACCGCTCAACGCTAGAGGAAAAGATCGGTTCCACCCGCATTGCCATGATTTTAGCGGGACGCGCCAGCAAATACTCGCCTTCGGTGCCCTGGGTGGGAATGGTCATCATGGCATTGGAGTCAATTTTGGGCATAAACTTCTCCTGGTACCATTTCTGAAAATCCTTGATCGAAAGAAACCGAATTTCTTCCTTCAGCCCTCCCTCAAACAGGATGTGGACGGCATACTCATTTGCTGTTCTGGCCATGGGACGCTCCAAATCTAACCGGATTAGTTTAACGATTATCGAGAGAAAATTTTGGCGATAGTCTGGCGATAACGGGCGATAAATCTACGCCTAGCATTCCCCATCCGGGCGATCGCAGCACCTATCCCAACAGATTGAATCGTTTAAGCGGCTCTTCTAGGCGCGATCGCAGCATCTTGCGCAACTCTGCCCCATCCCGAAACTGAAACCGCTGCCCGGTCGTCACATCGAAGGGAAACTGCCCCGGCAGGTCGCTTCGCGTCATCTGGCCAATCAACATTTGCTCGGCGCGTTTACACTGCAAGGCATAGCCCACCTCCACGCAAACATCCGGACTGGGGAACAGCAGCGGTGAGTCGTCCTCAAGCCTCAAAATCGGCGTCGCATCCGCCACAAACAGCAGACACTTGCGCAGCTTGCGCATCAGCGTGCTCTGGAGCCGCAGAGGGCCATCGCTGGGGCGGTTGGATTCTTCGAGGCTAACAGCAATGCGGGCTTTTTTGTTGATTTGCTCGATGGCATGGCGCAGCTCATCGCGCAGAATATCACTGGATTCGCTGTAGGCGGTTTGATAGCTGAAGAAAATGGTGGGATCCAAGCTCGAGAGCACATCGCGCTTGGTGAAATAAATTTCATGGCTGACGAGGTCGATGTTGGCGATCGCATACCCCCCACTGCCCTCAATGTAAAATTCGACGTTATCCCCCTCAAGGTAGCGCTGAAACCACTCCGACTGCTTCACCTCGGCGGCTTCATCCAAAAAATCCGCCCGAAGCGCCGACTTGAGCAGGCTGCTTTTGCTCAAACGTAGGTCGTAGGGGCGTTTTTCTAGCTCTCGGGCGGGTTCATAGTCCCGCAGGTACCAGGCTTTGAGGGAGATAATAGCCATGGGAAATTCGCAGCAGCTCCAGCGGAAGGCACTGGGTTAGCTTTGCCGATTGTCTAGGGAGTCGTCAAGCTTCTTGAAGCCGGACAAGAGATTTTTTAATACAATTTAGTCAGCGACGCTGTAAAACTAAGTCAGCGACGCCGTAAAACTGATGGAACTTAATTCGTACGATCGCGATTATCACCAATGGTTGACCGAAGCCGCAACGACCTTGAACGCGGGGCCGTGGAACGACCTAGATGTCGCGAATCTCGTGGATGAACTCGATGCCCTGGGAAAAAGCCAGAAACGGGCGATCGAGTCCTACCTCAAAATATTGCTTCTACATCTATTGAAGTGGACGTTTCGACCCGGAATGCGATCGGGCAGTCGGCGCAGCTCGATTCGAAACGCACACTTGGGTATCTGCGATCGCATTGAAGAGAGCCCCAGTCTCCAAGATTATCCTGCCACATGCTTGAAGAAATGCTACCGAGTGGCCCGAGCCAATGCAGCCGACGAAACGGGTTTGTCCATCGATCAATTTTCAGCAAACTGTCCATTTGCATTGGCCGATATTTTGAGGGAAGACTTTCTACCTCAGGACTAATTTTTCGAGGAGTAGCCTTTTCTCGACAGCACACTTTTAACACATAGAGATTTATGGAATTGGTCATTTTTCTGATTTTCTTTTTTGTTTCTGTCGTGCCCGCAATCTTGCAATGGCTTTGGAATACAACGATTCCAGACATTTTTCGTCTGCCTAAAATAACCTACTGGCAAGCACTACGATTGCTTTTGATTGCTTCAATGCTGTTTGGCCAGGGTGCTGCTTTGAACTACAAACCCTAAAGCCAAGCTCAGCAATCGGATCAGCCGATCAGATCAACTGCCAATTCTGCTGGCGGAAGCTCTTGAGCTGGTGGAGACGCTGACGAAAGTAGGTGCTATCAAGCTGGCTGTAGCTATGAACCTGGGCCGCCCTGAGCCGAATGCCCCAGCCCCAAATATGCGCCACCTGCACGAGGTCTGACAGCGCCAACAGCTCCCAGTCCTCTAAAGGACTCACCGACTCATAGCCTTCCAAAAATGCCCGCCGCATCGCATAGCTCATACCAGTTCTGAGGGAGGTTTGGAAAAACTTGGCAATATCAAACGATCGCCAACCATAGCCACATTGGTCAAAGTCAAACAGCGTCAAATTACCGTCCGGTGTAAAATGCACATTGCCGCTGTGGGGGTCGCCCCAGCAGACCACCCAGTAAGGCTCATCCTGGGAAAGGGACGAGAGGGAGGCAAAAAGTTGCGATCGCAACCCATTCAAATAATCCTGCTCCTCTGGCTGATGTCCAAAAAACGGCAGAATTTCCTCCAGGGAGCGATCGAGCAGATACTCGACCGTCAAAGGTTGCCGAAAGCAAGTGGGCCGGAACTGGGGCGTTGCCTGGTGAATGCGCGCCAGAGTCTGGCCGAGCCCCTGGGCTTGGTCGATGCTCAAATCGCACAGCGGAATTTCGCCCGGTGCATGCAAAAACAAAGCCGCGTAGCGCCTGCCCTCGGGGGCACTAATTTCAATGGAGAGCTGTCCGCCCCGCGTGATCAGCGGATAGGCCACCGGCAGATCATTTTGCCGCAAGCAATCTAGGAACGACAGCTCAAACTCAATCTCGGACTGAGTGCGCCAGTGGGCATGGGAAACCCGCAAGATGTAGTGGCAATTTCGAGTTTCCACTAAGTAAACATCACTCAGGCCTCGATTCCACAGGCGACACGCCAAAATCGGTGCGAGCGAATAGCGAGACAGCACGCGCTGAACCAGGGCCTCACAAGACAAAGTTGAATACTCGACCGGAAACATCTCACCCGTGAGGGCCGCGCTTCTCGGACTTAGCAGGGTTTGAGGAACCATTCAGCCGCTGGGATGAGGAATTACCGAACAGGAACGAGCAGATGCTGGGGATTTGTGGTTAGGCTACACTTTTTAGTGTTTATCCTTCTAAAGTTCCCAGACTGCTGCACGGGGGACTGTAATCGCAGATACCAAACCCTAGAAAATATGCACCGATCTGGAGAGTTGTGGGCTGATCTGTCCACGTTCATTCACCCAAACCAGCTTCTCATTGAGCTGGATGCCCAAGTCAACTCCTAGATCGGCAGGCTCCAGCCTTTGAGCGGCTGAGCCTGTTCATCCGGCGTGAGCCCCTTGCCCTGTGCCAAGACCCCAAAGCCCCCAAGACCGAGGGGATTCATTAGCTGATGCAAAACTTCACGGCGGGCGATGGCAGTTTGAATGGCGGTGATGTCGGTGGCGTCCGTGGCTAGAGCGGTGAGGCGATCGCCCAAGCCCAGCGCCATCAGCATCAATGCCTGCTGGGTAAAGCCGAGTTTCTGGAGTCCCAGTGCCCCGCCCCATTGCTCTAGGGCGGTGAAGTTGACATGGGCGGTGAGGTCTTGCTGACCGATATGGATGTAGGGATTGTTGTGGTGGCTGTGCTGAAAATAGGCCTGCAGTGTGCCCTGGTGGCGGCTGGGTTGGTAGTAGCGATCGGCGCTATAACCATAGTCGATGGTGAGGCAATAGCCCCGCTGGAGTTTTTGGCTGACGGTGGTGAGCCAGTCCTGGGCAGCCAAGTTGACTTCGGTGCGGTAGCCATCAGGGTAGTGGGTCAGATCCAGGCCAAGGGTGTCGAAGTAGGTTTGGATGGCCGGTGTGGAGAGGGGAGCAAGCACTTCTTGGAGCCGGTTTTCGGGTTCAGATTCAGGTTTAGATTCAGATTGAGCACCGATCTCGCCAGCTTCCTCGCTCGCTTCAGGTCGAACTTGTACATACACCTCCAGTAGCTTCCCGCAGCGCACTTCAACGAGGTGAACCGGCAGGGCATCGACGAGTTCATTGGAAAAAAAGCAGCCTTCGATCCCTGGCGGCAGATCGTCCCAGCCAAGCCACTGGGGCTGCTGGGCCAAGTTGAGGGTTTGGAAGTGCTGGCACTGATAGTGCCTGAGGCGGGGGGAGGTTTCGATGATGCTGTAGCAAGTTGCGGCGCAGCAGTCGGGAAAGGATTGGGCGAGCGATCGCAACACATCCGCCGCCAAAATCCCCTGGCCTGCCCCCATTTCTACGATCGAAAACGGCTCTGGACAGCCGAGAATCTGCCACATTTGGGCAAACTGCACCGCCAACAACTCGCCAAAGTCGGCGCAAAGGTGCACCGAGGTCACAAAGTCACCCTGGGGGCCGAGTCCGTTGTGCGAGCTGTAGTAGCCGCCTTCGGGGTGGTAGAGCACCCAAGCCATGTATTCGGCAAAGGTGATTTTGCCCTGGTGCTGAATGTGCCGAAGGAGCTGCGGGAGGAAGCGATCGCGATCGCCCCCCTCCAATCTCGATAGATTAGACTTCGATGGGTTAGAACCCGATGGATTAGACTTCGATGGGTTAGAACTTGACGAATCAGGCGTCAATCGATCAGATCTTGACCGACTCAAACTGGAGAAATCGAAACGAAAGGCGTTGGAACTGAACACATTGAAATGGGGCAACAAAGAGATGTTTTGATAGTACTTCCCAAAGCAAAACAGAGCAAACCCTCCCGGTTTGCTTGGCTTTTGAAACCATGATTTCTGAGACCATGCCTCCAGCGCCGTTTACACGTTGGGCTCCACTACCACCTAGGCTATAGCCGTCCGGATTGATCCGTTCTCGGTATACGGAGACTGAAGCCCTCATCATATGGGGCAAGGCTTTCGGGAACCGTTCAAAAATCAAGTTGGACGGCTATGCCAGGGGTTCAAGTTCTAGGCGACTATGGATTGAACAATTGTCTAAAATCACGCAAGCCCCTTTCCATAGTTGAGGAATGACTCGCTGAGCCATAAAGGCTTCAAAGGAGAGTGCATCGGTAGAGCCGAGTAAATTAACTTGTCCTAAGACCTGCTCGAATCCTAGGGCCGCAACCATAGAGACATTCTGGCCTCGTCGATTGGGCTTGCTCCCCCTCGCTCTTTTCCCTTTCTCAGAACGGGCTGTCAATCTCACCATGGCTAAATTCATAACCGCTTCGTCAATGAAGACTAAATTCTTGGCCGCTAGGTCAGCGACCGAAGCCCAAAACCCAACTCTGGCTTGTTGGACTCGCTCGCTTGCCTTGAGACTCAGATAAAGCGTTTTTTTGACGGTGATATTGAGCTTCTGCCGCAGCATCCGATCAGTGGTTGAGACGCTAATCAAAACCTGGGTTCGCTCATGAAGGAGATGACGTAGCTCTTCGAGAGTGGCATCATTCGTTTCATCCACGAGCTGTCGAAGAACCTCAAGCTGTGGGCCATTGAGTTTGGTTGAGGTCTGCTGAGTGCGAACTTTAGGGGCCAGACTTCCAGTTTCACGAGCTTGTTTCAGTAGCTTTTAAACGAAACTTGTCGCAACCCCGAACTGCTGAGCTAACTTGCGCTGCGAGATGCCGCCTTTAGGGAGCACATCATCCGATGACCAGAAGAAAACGAAGCTCGGAAAACCGTTGCCACTGCAGGACGAGAAATTAAGGCTGATTCTTCTTCTCTGAGCGGATGATGTGCTCCCCGCCTTTATAATAAGCTTCAACTATTTTCTGTCTAAGATCGAGAGAGTAAGCTTCCATTGATAGCTCCCGTTTAGTCAGCAGTAGAACAATACTGTCTGTACCTTACCAGGACAATAATAGCTGTATTAAGTTCTCCTGATTGGCTTAAGATTGCTTGCGATGCTGGTGACGGGAACCCAGATGACGGGGCTCTTTCGTCCGCGTCGCCCCTCCCCCAGCAACTAGCCATGAACGATGAACCACAGGTGTGCGGTTTGCAGACCTGTGGTTCAAAGCATTCTCAGATATCAAGCTCAAGACTCGATCCTAAGACTTCACTCTTGCTCCGGGCTCAATCTACGCCTCCTCACCTTTCTTGCGCAGCTTCAGCAAACCAGCAGTCACGCCAGCGAGCGCCATCATCATGCCGGGCTCGGGCACAGCCTGGGTGCTCAAACCGCGAATGGCGATCACGGTGTCGTTAAAGTCGCGGTCAGAGTTTTGGTTGTTGAACGGACGATTGTTCATATCAACACCGGTCGCGCCGAGCTGGCCGTAGAGATCTTCAAAACCCAGAATCAGCCAGTTATCCTTTCCGTCATTGTAGTTGTAGCCGACTACATGCTGCAAACCATCCGCGTTCTTGTTCAGAGTTGTGCTGTATTCATATTGGGCCGTGCCGGTGCTGCGGGTTTTGTTTTTGAGGAACAGCTCAATGGCAGAACCGATCTGAGCCACGGGCTCCAGCTCATTGGGCATATATCTAACCCCTTGACCCAAGGTCAGCACACCGTCGGCTTCAGAAAACACGCTCTCGGTTGAAGAGATGTCACCGAAAACCAGGTTTCTGAGGTCGCTGCCGTTCACACCGAGAGACAGAGCATTGCGAGACTTGGCACCTTCGTTGACAAAGAAGATATCCAATGCTTTTTGTTTGCCATGGCCTTTGTAGACCAACTTGGTCAAGTCTACTTGATTGTCGGCAGCATTATCCAGAAAAGCTCGCTCGTTTTGAACGTAGTTAGCATTGAAGGTTTCGAGCAGGCTTTTATCCAGATCCACGCGAGTCTGGGCGGAGGCACCAGTGGCACCCAGAGCACCAGCAGTCACGACTGCAACACCTAGAATACGAGCAAAAAGTTGAGTTTTCATGGGAACTAATGCGGAGAAGAGGGTTAAGAGGTTTGACTGGAAGTTTGAGATTTGAAGGAGATAGACACGGGCTTTTGGGCGGCGGCGATCGCTTCAAAGTCTCATCCGTCAACACTTGCAATTCTCGAAAAAATCGACTCAATTAACCTCAGCAAAGTCACGGATCAAACGCCAGACACCTTTGCTCATATCTACTTCAAACTATTGCTTAAATTAAGTCGAAAAGTTTATCAAACCAATAGAATCTAGCGACCTAAAAAAGCATTATCAAGGAACGATAAATAATCAAAAAATCGTTAATCAACGAATATCATTTCCACATCATTTTCGACTGGAAACACTCGTAAACGGTCTTGCACTGAAGAACATTAAACAGGGCCTGCGATTTCGTTGATGAAAGGATGCGGATCCGTGATTTTTCTCGATGTAGGGAGATCCGTACTTCAACGGCATGCATTGAAAGTTAAATAATCATTGAAAATAGAGTTTGGTTTATTTCTATGGCTGATTTGAGTCTAGGCCGCTTGCGCCAGATTCATTTTGCCGCAAATAGCTCGTTTGTCTGCAACCGACGACTAAACCTCCACGACTGAAACCCTACGACTGAACCATGACTGTACTCGAACAAGGCAACATCACTTTTAATACCGAGAACATCTTCCCGATCATCAAGAAGTCGCTGTACTCGGATCACGAGGTCTTTTCAGAGAGTTAGTCTCCAACGCGGTGGATGCGATCCAAAAGCGCAAGATGGTGTCCTACGCGGGGGAGATTGGCGGGGATAGTGAGGAGCCGACGATCGCGATCGCCCTCGACAAGGAAGCCAAAACCCTCACCATCACTGATAACGGCATCGGCATGACCCTGGATGAGGTCAAAAAATATATCAACCAGGTGGCATTTTCCAGCGCCGAAGAATTTATTGAAAAGTATAAGGGCGGCGCAGATCAGCCGATCATTGGGCACTTTGGCCTGGGTTTCTATTCCGCCTTTATGGTGTCGAGCCAGGTAGAAATCGACACGCTCTCTTGGCGCGAGGACTCGGAGGCGGTGCATTGGCAATGTGATGGGTCACCTTCATTTGAGCTGTCTTCGTCGGATTGGGATCAAAAGGGCACCCGGATTACGCTCCACATCAGCGATGACGAGGCAGAATTTTGGAGGAGGCCCGGATTAAGCAGCTGGTCAACACCTACTGCGACTT
>JAAUOP010000154.1 GCA_012034805.1 Synechococcales cyanobacterium CRU_2_2
GGCGGCGGCGGCGGCGGCGGTGCTTCAGCGGCGGCGGGTTCGGGCTCATACACGGGCTCGGGCTCGTAGGCAGGCTCCGGCTCGTAATAGGGCTCCGGCTCGTAATAGGGCTCCGGCTCTTGGCTGGAGGAGGACTCCGACTCGGAGTAAGGCTCGTCGTAATAATCCTGACTGGAATCGGGGTTGGCTTCCCCGTCGCTTCTGGGCTCTGGATCAGCACGCCCTTCGACAATACTATTGGGCTTGATCGGCTCAGCCTTAATGCTGCCCTTGCGGGAGTCGAGATTGGGCAATTGGGGAAAATCTTCGACCTTGAGATCCGCTGTGATCTCCTTCATCACCGTACGCCACAACGAGGCAGCAGTGCCGCTGCTGCCTTCGGTAGGGTCGTTGTTGTCATTACCCAACCAGACCCCAGCCACCAGCTGCGGAATGTAACCCACAAACCAGAGGTCTCGGGCCTTTTCGGAGGTGCCGGTTTTACCGGCGACTTGGCGATCGCCCAATGCCGCAGGCCCCCCTGTCCCCTGGGTCACCACATTTTCCAGCATCCAGGTCATGATCGACGCGGTGCTCTCATCTACAACCTTTTTGGGCTTATATTTTTTCGTCGCATCAAACATGACATTGCCATCGCGATCGAGCACCCGCACAATTCCATGGGGCTCAATATACTTTCCCTGATTCGCTAACGTGCCATAGGCCCCCGTCAACTCCATCAAGTTAACTTCCCAAGCGCCCAAAGACATGGAGTAGGTTGCCTCGAGCTTGGACTTAATTCCCATGCCTCGGGCAATATTAATCGTCGGCTGAAAGCCAACATCGATCAGGGTCCGTAGGGCAACGATATTAATCGAAGAAGTCAGACCCTTCAACATCGAAACGGGGCCTGAATGCTTGCCGCCATAGTTTTTGGGCTTATAACCATCAACCTCCAGAGGAGAGTCGTTATAAACGTCGTAGGGGGAAAACCCAGCCGCAATCCCTGCCGTATAGACAAACGTCTTGAACGTCGAACCGGGTTGGCGCTGGGCCTGGGTGACGCGGTTGAATTGGCTATCGCTAAAGTCAGCACCGCCCACCATCACCTTGACCTGGCCAGTCCTCGGGTCAATCACCGTCATGGCAGCCTGCTCAAACCACTGGTAATAGCCTTCGTTTTTGACGAAATCAACCACCATATCCGTAGCGTGCTTTTGCCACTTCAAATTCAGACTGGTCTCCACGGTCAGACCACCGGCCTCCAACTCGTCCTTGGTCAGAAGCTGGGCCAGCTCCTTCTGGACATAGCCCGTGAAGTAGGGAGACTGGCTATTAAAATACTTGGGCAGCTTTTGGTTGGTTACCAGCTCCTTTGCCGCTGCCTCATCCGCTTCAGACTGGGTAATAAACCCTTCGCCAGCCATGCGCTGCAAAACAATGTTGCGGCGCTCCCTGGCATAGTCCGGATTTTCTAAGGGCGAGTAGGCACTCGGAGCAGGAGGCACGCCTGCGATCACCGCCACCTCCGGCAAGGTCAGTTGATCGGGCGTCTTACCGAAATAAACCCAGGCGGCATCCGCAACGCCATAGGCCCCAGACCCCAAATAAACCAGGTTGAGGTAGCGCTCCATGATCTTGTCCTTGCCCAGCTCCTGTTCGAGCTTCTGGGCCAGCAAGGCCTCGCGTAACTTGCGCCGAAAGGTGCGGTCTTGATCCAAAAAGGCAATGCGGGCCAGCTGCTGGGTAATGGTGCTGCCACCCTCCACCACGCCCTTGGCCGTTAGGTTGGCACGCACGGCCCGAGCAATGGATTGATAGTCAACGCCGGTGTGCTTGTAGAAGCGCCGATCCTCAGCAGCCACAAAGGCCTGGATGACGAGCTCTGGCATTTTCTCAAACGGGACATCATCCCGCGTCGAGGGGCCAAGCTTTTGCAAGATCTGACCATCGGATGACTTGATCGTCAAGGTTTCGCGGCGGGCAAAGGTGAGTGCGCCGTTGGGGTCAGGCAGTTCTGCGATCATGCGTTGGCGGGTATAGACAAGGCCACCCACGATCGCACTCGTCCCAATAATCAGTACAGACAAAACTTGAACCCGGCGCTGCCTTGCCAACCGAGCAACAGTGGGAGGAATCGGGAGTTTGGTGCCCAATCGTCGTTTTTTTGAGACCGAGGGTTGCTGGCTCTCGGCGGATTCCGCTGGCACTCTCGCTAACGCCCCAGCGGGAGCGCTGTTACTGGCTCCTGTGGCTTCTGAATTCTTGTTTTTTTTGCCACCGGGTCTTTTTCCGCCAAGGTTTTTGCCCTCAAGCTTTTTGCCACCGATTTTTTTGCCACCGATTGACTTAGTCACCTTTACTCCTTGCGCTATTGTCGGCGAGACAAGTCCTACAGATACTGAACTCACCAACCCCTAAGCTGAATTGGAAAAACGGCTAGATCTGTCTGATTAAATCACGGTATGACCCAGAGCCAAAGCTGCTACTAACATGCCAAGCACTAAAAATGGCTGGGCACTGGCTTGATATTTGACATCATTATTCAGGGGATCGCGCAGAAAGTACATATCCTGAAAGGTGATTTGGGGAATCACCAGAAGAACTAACAGCACTGCATAGAGATTCTGACCAATGGACATCAAGTATGCTGCGATACCGAGTTGAAAGATGTCGATCATCAAAACGCAAATCCAGGCGGCTTTATCAATGCCAAACATCACCGGCAAAGACTTGAGGCCGAGTTGGCGATCGCCCTCCACGCTCTTAAAGTCGTTGACGATCGCAATGCCCAATCCCGCCATGCTGTAGACCAAGGTAATCACCATAATCTTCCAGTCGAGTTGGCCAAAGAGGGCCTGGCCCGCCCACCAGGGTAGGGCGATGTAGCTAGCGCCCAGGGCGTAGTTGCCCGCCCAGCCGTTTTGCTTCAGCTTCAGCGGGGGGGCAGAGTAGATATAGGCCACAAAGGCCCCGAACAAGGTCAGCACGAGCATGATGGGGGAATCGTGCCCCACGGCGCGATCGAGCAGCACCGACACGCCAATGCCGCCGAGCAACAGCACTAAGATTTGCGTCACCACCTGGGGAACCGAGATGGCACCGGAGGGGATAGGCCGGTAGGGTTCGTTGATGGCGTCGATGTCGCGATCGTAAAAGTCGTTGATGGTTTGGGTGTAGCCTGCCAGCAGCGGCCCGGACATGAACATACAGAGCATGGCCAAGGAAAAATCCCGCAGATTCCACTGATAGTTGCCGGAGGCTGCTGCCCCGCACACGACGCCCCAAATCAGTGGAATCCACGTAATCGGTTTCATCAGCTGGAGCCGAATCTTCCAGAGGGAGGTTTCACCGGATTGGGCTCCTTTCATACCCAGCATTTGCCGAGCCTTGGAGCCACCGGCCTGAACCGAATTCGAAGCTTGATCGGGAGAAGCCTGATCTGGGGCCTGATCTGAGGATTGAGCGGCTTGAGCCCCTGGAGATGGTTCCGTCATGGTTGCATTGGCTCAAAAAGAAATAATGGACTCAAAAAGAAATAATCAGATAGCTATCTTGGAATTTTGCACCGGTAATCGATCGCCCCTTCAGTCCATCGGGCAACAGAATGTTTCGCCGCTGATCACCTGCGTCAATGGTGACTTCCTGATTGTATTGGGTCAGTTTGACCTGTTTTTTGTCGAACCCCGGTAGAAAGACCCGCAACTGCGATTGGGCGGCATCCACCTCGAGGGGCAGGGGGGCGGCTTGCCCTTCGGCGAGGTTGGGGATCGCATTGATCAGGGGTTGCCAGTCGCCGCTGTAGGGCGGCATGACGTGGAGGGGCAAAGGATTGAACTGCTGGTTGATGTGATCGAGGGCCGTAATGCCCTGGGTGAGAAAGACGCCGCCAACGGTGAGGCCCACCTGCTGGGCGCTACCCCAGAGATGGCGGGCAGTGGCGATCGCCCCCTCCTCCCCTGTGGTCACCAAATACACCAGCATCCGCGCCGGATCATTCAAGGCCGATCGTCCTTCCTCCAATAAATCCAGGGCTTCTTGCAACGGAGACCCCTGGTCGCTGCTGACGCTCTGCCAAGGGTTTTGCAGCACTGCCGCCGCGATCGGGGGCAAAAATGGCAGCAGCGTCTGGCCCATATCCGACTCCAAAATCACCTGCTTGAACCGGCGCACATACCAACTGGTGACCTCCAAGGAGCCCAGGTTTCGAAGGGCTTCCGAGCTCGATTCGCCATCGTAAATGATCACGTCGTAGCGATCGCTCTGGGCGTATTCCCGCAGGGCATTCATGGCCAGCGCGCCGTCCATTCCCGGCAAAATGCCCAGCTCCTCACCGTAGACATTTTTGAAGAACGGACTGCGCAAATACTCCGATTCTCGCTGTTTGAGCAGCTCCCAAGCCTGCTGGAGCAACACCGTAGACTGGAGCTGCACCCCCGAAAAATTCGTCTCCAAGGTCGCAGGCTCAGTCCCGAGGGGTTGCCCCAGGGCGAGGCCCAGGGCTGGCCCCGAGTCTAGGGAAGCGAGCAGCACGCGCTTTCCCTGACGGGCCCAGTGCTTGGCGGTGGCGATCGCCACCGTGGTTCGCCCTGTGCCGCCCTTACCCAGATAGGTCAGGATTTGCGCCATCGTTTTCTCATGTCCTTTGGTGTTGAGCTGTTTGGGTGTTGAGCTGTTTGGGTGTTGAGCTTGAACCTTCAGCAGGTCTTCAGCACCAAAACTTTGCCCCAAGGCTTTATTAGCGTTGAGGCTTTAGCGTTGAGGCTAGGCTTCCAGCTTAATTTCATCTTCAAAAAACCAGCTACTAAAGGCATCGTCAAATTTGACGATGTAACCAATGCCCATGCCATCCACAACACGGTAGCCTTGGACAATACCGATGGGGTTTTGCTTGAGTTTGTTCACCACGCTGGCCGGGACGCGATCGCGAATTCGCAACACCCGAACCTTTTGTCCAATATCCATGAAATCGATTCCTCTCCAGAAAGCGGTTGTTAGGTCAACGAGAGGCCACGGCCAACTGACCTAGCCAACCCCTTAGCCGCCTCTCAGTGTATCAGTCATCTCAGTAGGGAAGAAAGCCTGTGCTAGCCAAGCGAATTTTGCCTTGTCTCGATGTCAAAGCCGGTCGTGTTGTCAAGGGTGTCAACTTTGTCAATTTGCGCGACGCTGGCGATCCGGTGGAATTAGCCCAGATTTACAACGATGCCGGAGCGGATGAGCTGGTTTTTCTGGATATCACCGCCACCCACGAGGGCCGGGACATTATTTTGGACGTGGTCTATCGCACCGCTGAGCAGGTCTTTATCCCACTCACGGTGGGCGGTGGCATCCAAAACTTAGAGATGATTAAGAATCTGTTACGAGCCGGAGCCGACAAAGTTAGTCTGAACTCCTCAGCGGTACGGGATCCTAGCCTGGTTAACCGAGGCAGCGATCGCTTTGGCAACCAGTGTATCGTGGTGGCCATAGACGCTCGCCGCAGGATGAGTGCCAAGAACCCAGGCTGGGACGTGTATGTGCGCGGGGGGCGCGAAAATACGGGCTTGGATGCGGTGGCTTGGGCAAAAGATGTTGCCCAGCGGGGTGCAGGGGAGCTCTTGATTACCAGTATGGACGCCGACGGAACCCAAGCAGGCTATGACCTAGAGCTGACTAAAACCATTGCTCAACAGGTCGAGATTCCGGTGATTGCTTCGGGTGGCGCAGGCAATTGTGACCACATCCGTGAGGCGTTGACCGACGGCCACGCGGAAGCGGCTTTGCTGGCTTCTTTGCTGCATTACGGGCAACTCTCGGTGGCAGAGATTAAGCAACATCTGCAAACGCACCACGTTCCCATCAGGCCCCTCTAGCTCATGATTTTTGTTCAAATTTTTGCTCAGGCCAAAGAGCAATCTGGCACTTTCTTACAATCACTGTTACAATACTAAACAATTGGCCTCATAATCGATGCCTGCGAATCCATGTTTCTGATCTTTGCTACCACAATCGGTCTCGTCGCCTGGGCGCTGCATCTGATGCGCAGGGCGGTTGCTCGCCGTGAGTTCTCGCTGATGCTAGCGGGTTTTCTCGTGGTGTCGGCGGCGGGTGCGCTGATGACAGTTTATTTCTTGGTTCAGAGTTCGATGGGTTCGATGGCGGAGATCGCGGACGCCAGAGCGTTGCCGGATTTTGACTCGGCCTATTTTGACTCGGGTTACCGCAATGTGGGTCTTGCCGATCGCAGTTAAGCTATCAGTGTTCGATCGTCCAGCGACCTTCGCTCAGTAACCTTCGTCTAGTAGCCTTGTCGGGACGAATCGGCTTCTGTACGGCTGATGCCATCTTGTGCCTAGACTGTAGTTTTTCTGGATGAATCGTGGGATAAACGAGACGGCTATCTACTGTTTTTCCGGATCCACCATGCTTGCGACTGAATCACGCGCCGAAAGGTTAAAGCATTTGCGATCGCTCAGTCATCTCCTCGACAACGCGATCGTTATTCCCGGCACCAAGCTTCGCATTGGCATTGACCCGATTCTGGGGCTGATCCCTGGCCTGGGCGACGTCAGCGGCGTCCTGTTCTCGGCCTATATTATTGTCCAGGCAGCTCGGTGGAAATTGCCCACTGCAACCTTGATGAAGATGCTGTCCAACATTGGCCTTGACTGGCTGGTCGGCAATGTTCCCCTGCTGGGAGACTTTTTTGATATGGGATTTAAGGCTAACGCGCGCAATGTAGCGCTGCTCGAAAGTCACCTGAATCTGCCGGGTATGAGCCGCGCGGCTGATGGATGGGTGGTGGTTTTGGTGTTTTTGGCGTTGGGACTTTTGTTGGCGGTATCTGTGGCGATCGGCGGCAGCATCTTGTGGGGATTATTCAGCGGGCTTTCAGGGCTATGGGGGAACGGGTAAATCGGCAATGAAGTTGCACATCCCTAGCGTGAGGCAACCCACTGTAGAGAACTCGATGCTCAAGATATGGTGGCGTTAGGGTCGAGCCGCTGTGGGAGAATGGTCAATGCTCTTCGCAGATAAGTTTCTCTATGGCAACGCCTTCGCTCGATCAGTCCCTCGATCAACAGCTGGCCATTTTGGCGGAGGATTTGGAGCTCGATTTTCAGTTGCCGGATCCAGAGGATGAGACGGTTGAGCCCCTAGAGTTTAATCAGCGGATTGATCGAGCTTGGGAGGTGTGCGATCGCTTTGATTTGCAAACCGAAATTTGGCGCGGGCGGATTTTGCGGGTGGTGCGCGATCGCGAGCGCTACGGCGGCGACACACGAGGCGCAGGCTTTCTGAGCTGGCTCAAGGATCGAGAACTGACCAAAAGCCGGGCCTACAACCTGATCGAACTGGCCAACAGCGCCGACCATCTCCTCGAGCAGGGCAATCTCGACCCCACATCGGTAAATAAATTTAGCAAGCGCGCCTTCATTGAAACGGCCCAATCTCCTCCAGAAGTGCAGGTGATGGTCAGCGACGCCGCCCGTGAGGGCAAGCGGATCACGCGGCAGCAGGTGAAGCAAGTCGCAGACGAGTGGATCGCCGTAACCTCGGAAATGTTGCCCGAATCGATCCGAGAAAAGGCCGCCAACAACAGCCTGCCCACGCGCTACCTCGCGCCGCTGGTGAAGGAAATGGAAAACTACCCGAGGCTCACCAAGAAGCCATCCATGCCGAGGTCGCCGAAAAACCCGATCTCGATACGATTAAGGAAATGACGCTCTCGGCCCGCTATCTCTCGCGCTATCTGGAATCTTCGGCCCAGGTGCAAACCATTAACCAGGGCACGCTGGATATTGAACAGGCCTTAGAAGAAGCCCTGCGGCTCGATTGCTTGAACCTAGCAGCGGATTTGGTCAATCAGGCGGCCCAGGTGGAGCAGGCGATGACGAAGCTCTATACGAGCTGGAAGCGGCTGGGGAATCTGAGTGAGCGGCTGTATGTGGAAAGTGGGGTGAGCACGCCGCATTTACGTCAGCTTTTGGATTCGTTGGGTTCGATTTCGGGGAATTCGCTGTCGTTGCCGCTGGGGGATTTGGCCACGGGGCGGACGATTCGGTTGCAGGTGTTGCCGGATGAATAACGGCGGGGGATTGGGCGCGTCGGTGGGTGGCGTCGATCTTTTTGGGCGGGTTTGATGGGGAATAAGGGCAATGCGTTGGAGATTTCTTCAAAACCCGCCCCTACGGGGGACAATGGTGGGTGGTTGATGTTTCTAAACATAAAACTTATGCTGCGTTCTGGGTTGCGTCGTTGGGCGCTTGGCTTGGCTCTGGGGGTGATGGCTTGCTGTGCGGCGCTGATGTTGATCGCTCCGGACAACGCCTGGGCGAGTCTCCAGGACGATCGCTTTGATGGCAATATTTTGCGCTCTACGCAGGTAATGGCTCCCTAGTGCCGCCTCGGGTAAAGCTATCCATGTCCATCCAGCAAAAGAAACCTGCACTACTGCTCTACTATCTCGACGACAGCAGCGATTGCAAACGCTTCGTCACAACCTATTCCCAACTCCAGGCGGGCTACGGTCGGGCAGCAGATTTTATCCCGATCAGTGCAGACACGGTAACGCCCCACAGCGGCAGCCCCGGCGATGAGTCCTATTACTACGGCGGTCAGGTGCCTCAACTGGTGGTGATTGACCAAGCGGGCAAAGTTGCCTTGGACGAAGTGGGTCAGGTTGCCTACGAAACGATTGACGATCGCCTCCGGGAAATCTTCGACCTCCTCCCCCGCGACCAATCCGAGCCCCTGCGCCGTCGTTACGTGAATGAAGTCAACACGGAGATCATGCCGAATCCTTAGGATTATTCCACCCATGTCCATTCTTGCTGCCCAAGACGTCACGATCGCCCAACTCAGAGACGCGTTTGGCCTGCGGCACAGCCAAGATCCTAGCTTTTTCCCCGAATGGTCGCAGCCCAGTGTTAGCCTATCTGACCTCGAAGAACAGGTGCTCGATCGGATCAAAGCTAATTTCACGAGCCTGATGGATGCCCCCTCGGTCCTAGAGAACACGGTCAAAATGGTTGTCCTCGCCCCCATTCTTGACCTGCTAGGCTTCTACCAGCCTCCCTTTAGCCTGCGTACCGAACCCAGCGTCGCCATCAGCACCGAAGACGAAGGCATGATCATTCGAGGTCGGATCGATATCCTTGTCCTCAAAAACCGGCTCTGGCTCACCGTAATCGAATCTAAGCGCAGCGACTTTTCCGTCACCCGAGCCCTTCCCCAAACCCTGGCCTATTTGCTTGCCAATCCCGAGCCCACGCAGCCCAGTTTTGGCTTGATCACCAACGGCAACAAGTTCCTTTTTCTCAAAGCCACCCGACAGCCTGCCCAGTACACCAATTCTCGCCTGTTTTCTTTGCTCAATCCCAATAATGAACTCCGTCAAGTTCTGAATATTTTGAAAGACCTGCGCCACATCATCGAACCCACGGCCTAAGGAAGGAGGACTTGGTCAGAAGTAGATATGATTGGGGGCATTTCGAGGGGGGGTAGGCCGATCGTATTTTTATGGCTCTTGCAGTCCCTGTAGATCCCAGAGAAGCCCAGGTGCAAAAACTTGAATCTCTTCAATGCAGCTAAGAAGGGCTTCTCTTGTGCTCTCCTCCGATGCGGGCTCGGAGTATCCGAAACAGAATTTAATTGCTGTATCGTAGGCTGAAGCAGGATAAATGCGATCGCGAACCACCTCAAAACCCAATGTATCGATCAACGTTAGAACCACCTGCTCTAGACAGATGACGCGACCACAGAGTCGCCCGTACATTGATGGTGGAAGCTGAGGCAATGCCTTGAAGCAACGCTTGTCGCCACTCAGAAGTAGGAAGCTAGGGCACAATCTGATGGCAAGAATGAGAATAGATTCACCTTCATCAATCTGGTCACGGAATTTGTCGATCTGCTGCAACTCTTCAATGATCTCAGAGTCATTGATGTCTGGCCTTACAAGAGGTGTTGATTTCTCTGCGATTTCTATCGCAATAGACCAGGTTTCTTCTGAGTAAGGTCTTTTCTTCTTCTTTCGTTTGGATCGGAAAACATGTTTGGCGCTGTGAAGTAATCGTATTTCATCTTGGGAAATTCCTAGGACTTCGATCGCTTCTTCAAATAGATGAAAGACATTCAGCTTCAGAAAGATATCGTTATCGATGAAACCGATAGTCACCTAAGCACTCCTAACTGTCAGACTCATTCGAGAGAGTAATTAGTCACAGCAATAGTGCGGCGCTATTGACACCAGGGTTGAGCGCGGTAATGTAGAAGCCATGAAAGACAGCGCCCAAAGTCGTTCAGCGCCCGAAGCCTTCGACCCCGCCAAGGGGGCGAG
>JAAUOP010000155.1 GCA_012034805.1 Synechococcales cyanobacterium CRU_2_2
GAAATTCGCCGCCAGCTCGCGGTGCAATATCTACAAAACCCACGCCTCACCAGCAGCGAAATTGCCTTTTTGCTCGGTTTTTCCGAAAATACCGCATTTAGTCGGGCGTTTCGCCGCTGGGAGGGGATGACCCCTGGAGAATACCGGTTATTATTTACACCGAGGAAATCTGATGCTGGCATCAGAAATACGTCAAATTCAATACAAAATTACGTTAGAGAGTCTTGATATGGTCATTCTGGCAAGTCCTCTCCGATTCAAACCCTAGGGATAGATTTATGCTGGAACTGGAACCTCGTTTAGCTCAACACTCTATGGCAATTCCGACCCAGTACCCTGTGATGGTCATTGGTGGGGCAGAAGACAAAGTCAATGGCCGCGATATCCTCACTGCGTTTTTTGAGAACGCAGGTGGGGCTGACGCCATCATCGGCGTTGTCCCTTGCGCCTCGCGGGAGCCGAGCATTGTGGGCGATCGCTACTACCAGATTTTCCAAGGGATGGGAGCGAAACAGGTTCAAATACTTGACATTCGCCTTCCCGGCGAATGTGACGAGACGCGCTGGCTAGAAATCTTGAGGGCTTGCACGGGAGTGTTCATCACGGGGAGACCAACTCCGCCTTTGCTCCCTTGTGGGCGGTAGCCAGTTTATGCGGCACATTCAAACGGAGGTTCAGCTCGGCAACTTGGTCTTGGCCGGAACCAGCGCCGGCGCAGCGATCATGGGAGAAATCATGATTGCCGGGGGAAGCAGCGGTGAATCTCCCAATCAAGCCTTGGTCGATCTGACCACCGGTCTGGGCATTATTCCAGAGCTCCTGGTCGATCAGCATTTCCACAATCGGAATCGCATGGCGCGGTTGATGAGCGCGATCGCCGCCTACCCGCACAAATTGGGCATTGGCATTGACGAGGACACCTGCGCCGCTTTTTCTGACCGGGGAACATTCCAGGTGCTGGGCAAGGGAACTATTACGGTGATTGATGCGGGTGATTTGACCCACACCAACCACCCTGAGGTCGATGCTGACTCGATGGCTCCCTTGAGCCTCCACAACTTGCGGGTGCATGTACTGAGCCAGGGCGATCGCTATGACTACAACAGTCGAGCCGTCTTGAGCCAATAAACGTCTAGCCTAAAATCTCCACTCTAGAAACCTCCAACCTAAAAATCTCCACTCTAGAAACCTCCAATCTAAAAATCTCCAACCTAGAAATCTCCAACCTAAGCATGTCCAACCTAATCTTCAAAATCTTCAAAATGTCCAAAAAAAACAACTTCGTAAGCTATCAGCGGACACAGTTCGAAGGCACAGTTAGCGGACATGCTTAGCCTACACAGTTAGCGAACAGAGTTAGCGCACACGGTTAGTAGACACGGTTAGTAAACATAGTTGACAGACAGGTTAGCGGACAGGTTAACAGGCAAAGTTCGCAGACAAGCTCGCAGACAGGCTTTTGGCCTCCGCCAAGCTTCTCGTCATCCACAGTTCTAAAACTCACGGTTGCATTCGACTTTCTTAGGGCAATCAAACTTGCCCTTCACTATCACCATGAAAATCCTCAAAACCCAGACCCTGCGCGGCCCCAATTACTGGAGTATTCGCCACCCCAACTTAATTGTCGTCCGCTTAGATTTAGAAGGATTGGCCGAGCGATCTTCGGAGGCAATTCCCGGATTTTATGCAGGGCTCGTAGAGGTGTTGCCCAGTTTGGTGGAGCATTTTTGTTCCCCCGGTTGCCGAGGGGGCTTTTTGAGTCGTGTCCAAGACGGCACGATGATGGGACATATCCTGGAACATGTCGCCCTCGAGCTCCAAACCCTAGCCGAGATGCCCGTGGGCTTTGGGCGTACCCGTGAAACGGTTGAGGCCGGTATCTATCAGGTTGTGTTTGAATACGAGAGCGAAGAGGCGGGTCGCTATGCCGCCAGAGCCGCACTTCGCCTCTGCCAAAGCATTATTGACACTGGCACCTATCCCCAGACCGAGCTGCAGAAAGACTTAGACGATTTGCGTAAGCTGCGGGCAGATGCGGCCCTTGGCCCCAGCACCGAAGCACTCGTTCGAGAGGCTGAGGCCCGCAAGATCCCCTGGGTGGAGCTGGAGACCCGAGGCTTGATCCAGTTTGGCTATGGTAAATATCAAAAGCGGATGCAGGCTTCTCTGAGTAGCCACAGCAATATTTTGGGCGTTGAACTGGCCTGCGACAAGGAGAGCACCAAGCAGATCTTGGGCAAGGCTGGGGTGCCTGTGCCTCGGGGTGCCGTGGTGTACTACCTGAGTGAATTGGCCGAGGCGATCGATCGGCTCGGGGGCTATCCCGTGGTGATTAAGCCCCTCGATGGCAACCACGGTCGCGGCATCACGATCAATATCCAGTCTTGGGAGCTGGCAGAAGCCGCCTACGATCAGGCGCGGGAAGTCTCCAAGGGCGTGATTGTCGAGCACTATTACCCAGGGCGAGACCATCGGCTGTTGGTCATCAATCACAAACTGGTGGCGGTGGCGGAGCGTGTACCCGCCTGTGTGGTGGGCAATGGTCGAGATACGATCGCAGCCCTCGTTGATCAGGAAAACCTCGACCCTCGCCGGGGCGAAGGCCACGACAATATCCTGACCAAGATTCAGTTCGATCGCACCACCGACGAAATGCTGAGTCGTCAGGGCTACACCATCGATACGGTTTTGGCAGCAGATGAGCTGTGCCACCTGAGAGCTACCGCCAACTTGAGTATGGGTGGTATTGCGATCGATCGCACCGATGAAATTCACCCGGAAACGGCCTGGATTGCCGAGCGGACTTCCCGCATCATTGGCCTAGACATTGCCGGAATCGATGTTGTCACCACCGACATTTCCAAACCTCTGGCGGAGGTCGATGGCGTCATCGTCGAAGTCAACGCGGCCCCTGGATTGCGGATGCACGTGGCCCCGAGCCAAGGCGTGGCCCGCAATGTTGCCGCACCCATTCTGGATATGCTGTTCCCACCCAAGACACCCACGCGCATCCCGATTGTGGCGATTACGGGCACGAATGGAAAGACAACAACGACGCGGCTCACGGCCCACATTTTCCGGCAGGCTTACGAAGTGGTTGGTTTTACAACGACTGACGGTATCTACATCGGCGAGCATCTGATCGAGCCGGGCGACACCACAGGTCCCCAGAGTGCCCAGGTGATTTTGCAAGACCCGACCGTGGATATTGCCGTTTTGGAGACGGCGCGGGGGGGAATTTTGCGCGCAGGCTTGGCGTTCCAGCGGTGCGACGTGGGCGTAGTCTTGAATGTGGCAGCGGATCATTTGGGCCTCGGCGACATCAACACGATTGATGAGTTGGCAAAACTCAAGGCAGTGGTCGCGGAGGCGGTGTCGTCCGATGGCTACGTGGTGCTGAATGCTGATGATCCGCGCGTCGCGGCCATGGCCGATCGCGTCGATGCCAAGATTGCCTATTTTTCGATGGATCCGGAGAACCCGCTGGTGCGATCGCACATCCGTCGGGGCGGGATTGCTGCCGTCTATGAAACCGGCAACCTGTCGATCTTGCAGCAGGATTGGCTGATTCGCATCGAGAGCGCCGAGCGCGTGCCACTGACCCTAGGTGGGCGGGCTCCCTTTATGATCGCCAACGCCCTGGCGGCCAGTTTGGCGGCCTTTGTCCAAGGGGTCTCGGTCGAAGATATTCGCACGGCTTTGCGCAGCTTCAAAGCCTCGGCCCAGCAAACCCCAGGCCGAATGAATTTATTTAATCTGGGGCAATACCACGTGCTGGTGGACTATGCCCACAACCCGGCGGGCTACGAGGCTGTGGGCCGGTTTGTGGAAAATTGGCCGGGGCCCACGATTGGCGTGGTCGGTGGGCCGGGCGATCGCCGAGATGAAGACCTGATGGCCTTGGGCGCGCTTTCCGCCACGATTTTTGATCAAATCATCGTCAAGGAAGACGACGATAACCGAGGTCGGCCTCGGGGGGATACAGCAGCCTTGATCAGTCAAGGTATCGTCCAGGCCAAAGCCAAGCACGGCAAGGCGGCAGTCACCCACTCGGTGCAGCTGGATGAGGCCGAGGCGATCGAATGGGCCTTGAACCATGCGCCGGAGAACAGCTTGGTGGTGATTTTCCGGAGAGTGTCAACCGGGCGATCGCTCACATCAATGCCCGCAATCCCATCTCCGAAAACCCAGAGACCGCCGCCCACTCCAAGCGCAGAACCCCCTCCAAAAAAAAGCACACTGAAACCAAGCAGATTGAAGCTAAGCAGATGGAAACCAAGCACACCAAGGCAACCCAGGAACAAAGCCTCGGTGTCCCAACCGCCCTCGGCCTCCCGTAGGCTAGAGTCTTGATGTTCCGCCCGGATCGTGGACATGCCGCTTGCCAATGTTTTCCGTGATGTCCTCAACGCCAATATCCTCAACGCCAATATCCTCAACGCCAATATCCTCAAGCCGCTAAAAAACACCCTCCAACGCACCCGTCCCTACCTCAGCAGCGCCCTCAAACCCAACCGACTCGCCGTCCTCGAAGCCTGCATCATTGGTGTGGTTTCTGGCTTAGCGGCGATCGCCCTCCGGCGAGGCAGCGCCCTGGTCGGCGGCTGGCGCATGTCCCCAGCCTTCGACTTGCCCCTCTGGATTTGGATCCCCAGCTTCGCTGCCACCCTAGGACTGCTCGTCGGCTTTTTGGTCGAACGCTTTGCCCCAGAAGCCGCAGGCAGCGGCATTCCCCAGGTTAAAGCCGCCCTTTCCCACGCCCCCGCCGCCATGAACCTGCGGGTTGCCCTCGTCAAACTGGTGAGCACCATTTTGGCCCTCGGCAGCGGTGTCCCCCTCGGGCGTCAAGGGCCATCGGTGCAGGTGGGAGCCGCTCTGGCAGGACAGCTCAGCCGTTGGGTACCCACCTCCCCCGCCTATCGGCGACAGCTGATCGCCGCCGGGGCAGCAGCCGGGTTGGCCTCGGGGTTCAATGCACCGATCGCCGGGGTGCTATTTGTCATTGAGGAGCTTTTGCAAGATCTGTCCGGGCTGACCCTGGGGACGGCCATTATTGCGTCCTTTATTGGTGCAGTGGTGTCACGCCTGTTCGACGGCGGCGGGTTAGATGCATCCGTCAGTATCCTGGCGGATGCGCCAGGGTTACGCCCCAGGAGCTTCCACTGTTGTTACTGCTGGGTCTGCTGGCGGGGCTCCTCGGCGGAGTCTTTACGCGAGGGCTACTCGCCAGCTGTCGGTTTGTACGGGAAAACGTGCGATGGGCGCTGCCCTGGCGGATGCTCGCCGTGGGGCTGATCGTTGGCCTGGTTCTGGCCGCCATGCCACCCGAATTTCGTGACAGCGCAGGGCTCCAGGAAGCCCTGCTGCGCAGTCAGGTCGTGGGCAGTGGGGAAGCTCGCCCCTGGCAAACCAGCGCGGTGGCCTTTGTCTTTAAGTTTGTGCTGACGCTGTTGGCCTACGGGGCCGGTGTTCCGGGCGGCTTGTTTGCCCCGGCGCTCCTGCTCGGGTCGGCCTTGGGAGATGTGTTTGCATTTGCCGCGATCGCCCTCCCCCAAACCTCCGTTTGGCCCCAAGCCTGGGCGATCGAAATCGTCTCCCCCGCCACCTATGCCCTCAGCGGCATGGGTGCTTTTTTGCAGCGGTGACCAAAGGTCCGATTACGGCGATCGTCATTGTGTTTGAAATGACCAACGACTTCAACCTCGTACTGCCGCTCATGGTCACCTCAATTACGGCCTACGGCGTCTCCAACAGCATTTGCCGGGACTCGATCTACACCCAGCTGTTGGCCCTCGACGGCATTGAGCTCAAAACCCCAAATTCCACAGGAAATCTCTGGGACTCCATTCTCGCTTCGGCGGTGATGCAGCGTCGGGTCGAAACCCTAGAGGCCTCTCACTCGCTGGATCTGGTGCGGCAAACCTTCAATCGATCGCACCATCGCGGCTTTCCGGTGGTTGAGCGAGGCAAGCTCGTGGGCATTTTGTCTCACGCCGACATCGTCACCGCCAGCACCCAACTCGCGGGCACCACACCCATTCGGCAGATCATGACCCCCCAGCCGATTACCGTTCATCCCCAGGACACCCTGGCAACGGTGCTGCATTTGCTCACGCGTCATCAGGTCAGCCGCTTGCCCGTGACAGAGGGCCAGCGCTTGGTGGGCATTATTACGCGCGCCGATATTATTCGGGCGGAATCGGAGCATATGGACGGCAAGGACGCGTTGCTGTCGCGGCCTGCCGAGCCGTCCTACGTGGTGTACCAAACGCGGGGGCCGAATATTGGCCGAGGTCGGCTGCTGGTGCCGTTGGCCAATCCCCAGAGTGCACTGACCCTGTTGCAAATGGCGGGGGCGATCGCCCGCCACCACCACTACGAACTCGAATGCCTCCAGGTGATCACCATTGCGCGCCACCAAAGCCCCGCCGAGACCGAGGTAAACCTCGAACCCAGCCTACAACTGATGCACAAGGCCACCCGTCTGGCCCAAGACTGGAAGATTCCGATTCATACCCAGATTCGCGTCGCCCACGAGGTCTCCCAGGGTATTCTCGACACCATTCAGGAGCGCCACATTGATCTGACGCTGGTGGGCTGGCGGGGCAAAAGCCCAGAGGGTCCCAGTCGCATGTTCAACGATATGTTCAGTAGTATTTTCAACGACACCCTCGACACCCTGATTCGCCAAGCTCCCGGCGGAATTTTGCTGGTGAAATTGGGTCAAGCCTTCCAATCCGACCTGCGCTACCCATCGCTATTTGCCCGCCTGCATCTCAACCGCTGGCTGATTCCCACCGCCGGTGGCCCCAATACCCAGGCGGCTCTCGACCTGTTGCCGGCCCTGATGAGTTTGAGCGGGACGCCCGAAATCCGGCTGTTTCAGGTGCATCGGCCCGATCCGAAGGCGGGCACCCCGTCAGCAGAGCAGTTTGGTAGCCGTCGCAAAGTTTCTCAAAAAGCGTTGGAGACAATTGCCCACAAGCTCAAAACCCAGCTAGATTGCCCCATCCAAACCACCTCCGTTTGTGCCAATTCCGTCGCGGAAGCGGTGGTTGATATGGCTCAATACGAGCAGTGTGATGTGATTGTCTTGGGGGTGAGTCGGGAGAGTTTGTTGCAACAGGTGGTGCAGGGGAATGTGCCGGAAGCGATCGCCAGCCAAAGCGACTGCACGGTGTTGCTTGTCCGAGGCCCGCTCTAGGTTGGGCGGCCCTAGATCTCCGGCAGCCCTTGCTTGCCGCCCAGCGCCAACCGCAACAGCGACGGTACCAACACGATCAAAAACAACACCAACCCGATCGTACAACCGTAGCTAATTTCCAACTGACCAAAGGCCTGCTCATAGACGTAGTACACAATCGTCTTAGAGCGGCTCAGCGGCCCCCCCTGGGTCATGATATACACCTCCTCAAACACCTTCGTGGCGGAAATCGAAGAGATGATCCCCACAAGCAGCAGATAGGGACGCATGAGCGGTAGCGTAATGTCCCAGTGCTTCGCAAAGCCATCGGAGCCATCGATCGCCGCCGCCTCATACAAATCCGGCGCAATCCCCTGGAGCCCCGCCAAATAGACCACCATGTAGTAGCCCAGCCCCTTCCACACCGTCACCGCCATCACGCTAAACAGCGCCAAATTCGGACTCGTGAGCCAAGGAATCGGCAGCAGCTTTTGGGCCAGGGCACCATTGCCCAAGATCCCCGCAGCAATTTGGTTCAGCAATCCATTTTCCGCATACAGCCAGCGCCAAGCGATCCCCGCCACCACCATCGAAATCACCACTGGCGTATAGTACGCTAGTCGAAATCCCTTCATCCCGCGCAACTTTTGGTTCACCAAAATCGCTAGGGCGAGGGGCAAACTCACCAGCAGCGGCACCACACAGACGAGATAGGCGATCGTATTTCGCAGCGTCTTCCAAAACGTCTCGTCCCCCCACAGCCGCCGAAAATTGGCCAGCCCAATCCACTCGGGTTCAGAAATCAAGTCGTAGCGCGTAAAACTATAGTAGAACGCCTGTATGGCAGGCCAAAATACCGTCAGGGTTAAGACCAACAACGCTGGGGCTAGGAAGAGGTAGGGTGTGGCGCGATCGCGAAAACGATCCACAGAAAAACGACCCATCGGCAAACGACCCATCGGCAAACCACCCCTCCCTTAATCCGGATACCAAAACATCCCCTTAATCCCCTCCGGGTCAACCATAAAGCCAAGCCCCTGATAAAACTCCACCACATGAGGATCGGCAAACAACGTGATATTGCTAATATCTTCGCCCCGTAGTTTCTTTATCATATATTTCATCAGGGCCTTGCCCAGCCCCTGCCCCTGGAGCGTCGGATTCACCACCACATCCCAAATCGTCGCATTGAACGCATGATCCGACGTCGCCCGAGAAAATCCAACTAACCGACGGCGATTGCCCTTTTGCTCCCACAGAGAAACCACCAAAAAACTATGCTGAATCGCCTTTCTCACCTTGCGCAAGGGCCGCCGAGACCATCCCACAGCATCGCAGAGTTCTTCCAGCTCATACAAATCAATATTACGATCCGTACTGAAGTAAAGCCGAGAGCCATTCTCTCCCTGGTAAGGTAGAAACTCAACAAATCGGCTGTCAAGAACCTCGACGCTTCCGGCACCCTTGCGCGCGGCAGAACCATCAGTACCCGTGAACAAGCTCTTCCAAAAACCCATGCGGACGAAAAATAAGGTGCCGTTGATTGCGATTAGCTGGACTTTCGGTACCAGGACTGTCGGGACTAGGACGGTCGGGACTGGGACTGTCGGGACCAGGACAGCTGATACCAGGACGGCTGATACCAGGACGGCTGATACCAGGACAGCCGAGATCAGGACAGCTGATACCAAGACGTGAGTGAGTACTAGTAATAGATTGTATATCCCCCCGAGAATCTAACCGACAGTGCGTGCCTCTTCTCAGTGTGTTCTAACCATGTCATCTAGCCTTCACCCCTCCTCCCAGGAAATACTCAAGCGCTTCAATCTGAGGTTTCCCAAGTTCTACGAGCAGTTCGTGAGTACCGAAATTCAACTGGAGAATCTTGGGCTCGCTCGAAAACTCTACCAAACCCGTCAGGTTGTAATTTGCACCGAGCAAGAGGGAGAAAAGACTGCAATTCACTTTGCTGCGCCCAATCAACCGAGCCTACTGCGAGACGTGTTCGGTGTCTTGGCGGCCTACAACCTAACGGCCCATAATTTGAGCATCCATGGGCAAATCCAGTCACCCACGCTCATTTTTATGCGTCTTACCGTTACCCGAGGGGGCAAGCCCCTCACCGGCAAAACCCAAGAGAATATTTGCCGGGCCTTGCGGGAGGCGCTGGCAGGGCGGTTTGAGGTGGAGGAAATGCTCTCGGTTGAGCGGTTTGAGAATGACTACCTGGAGGATGTGCGGACAGAATTTTATATTGACCAGGTTTTCCATTTGCCGGCCCTGCTGGTCGAGGGCAATACCCAAGAAGGGGTGTTTTACAAAATTGCCAATGCCATGGCTCCGGAAAATCTGCTGGTCGTGAATGCCAATTTGATTGTCTGGCAGGGCCGTACCCGCTTGATTCTGTATGTTCTCAATCGACAGGCGAGCTCTATTCCTGATTATTTGGGCCATAAGCTGGCGGATCGGGTGAAGCAGCGGCTCACTCAGCCGGTGTAGCCTCGCCAGAACGCGGGTATGGCCCTTAACTCGAGATGGGGGGAAACGTGGGGGAGAAACGTAGCCCAGTGCTCTCGGGTCGGTCTTCAAGTTAGGATAGAGGGATGCCCAGCATTCAAATCCAAGGCTCACTCCATACCTACGACCTCACCGAACCTCGGGACGCCTCACAGCCCGTGCTGGTTTTTGTGCATGGTTGGTTATTGAGCCGTTGCTATTGGCGACCTTTGATTGAGCAGCTGGCCTGCCACTATCAATGCTTGTCCTACGATCTGCGGGGATTTGGGGAGTCCCAGTCTCGGCAGAGGGACGGGGGGGCTTCCCAGGATTGGGCCTACACGCCCTTGGCCTACGCCCAGGATTTGGCCCATTTTTTGGCGGTGCTGGGGATTGAACATGCTTGGTTGGTGGGTCATTCCTTGGGGGGGCGATCGCCCTTCGCACCGCCGAACTCTGCCCTGACTGCGTCGTGGGTGTCACCTGCCTCAATGCGGGTGGTGGCATCTACATTGAGGATGAGTTCTCTCGGTTCCGCGCCCTAGGCCGCTACATGGTTCAAC
>JAAUOP010000030.1 GCA_012034805.1 Synechococcales cyanobacterium CRU_2_2
CCTATCCTCGATGCTCCAACACCCGTTCCCAACCCCCCCCCGTACACCCATGAAACTCGCCATCATCTCCTGCATCCACGGCAACTACGAAGCCCTCAACACCGTCCTGTCCGACATTGATGACCACAACGCCGATCAAATCTTCTGCCTCGGCGACCTGGTCGGCTACGGCCCCTACCCCAACGCCGTTGTCGAGTTGATTCGTTCCCTCGACATTCCCACCGTCCAGGGCTGCTGGGACGAAGATATTGTCGATGGCTTAAATGCCTGTGATTGCAGCTACCCTTCACTCCTAGCCGAAAGGCGAGGTAAAGCCGCCCATGTCTGGACCGATGAAAAAATTCATCCCGAAGTTCGTGAGTTCTTGGCACAATTGCCCCTCACCCACAAGTACAAAAACCTTGCCTTTGTTCATGGCAGCCCCCATAGCCAACACGAATATCTCCTGCCCGAAATGGATGCCTTCACGGCCCTAGAACGGGTCATGGAGATCGGCACAGACGTTTTGTTTTGTGGCCACACCCATGTGCCCTACGTGCGCGAGCTCCGAGATAGTCAACTCCAGATTCGGGTCAGCACCCCCAATGTTGCCTCTCCAACTTCCCAGTGTCTCAACTTTCCCCTCAAACGCATCATCAACGCCGGTTCCGTTGGCGAACCCCGCCACGGTCGGCCCAATGCCACCTACGTTCTCTACGACACCGACACCGAGCAAACTACCCTGCGCGAAGTGGAGTATGACTATCGCAAAACCTGTGCCGCGATCATTGACCAGGGGCTGCCGCCGATTTTTGCTTGGCGCTTGGCTCAGGGATTGGAATTTGCCGAGCGAGCCGAGGATGCGACCCATGTGTGTGCGCGTTAGAGATGTGCGCGATCGAGACTTGGACGATCAGCATCGGCGAGCATCGGCGTCAGTACGAGCATAGGCGTCAGTTAGGGAAAACAAGAAACAAACCGTATGACCTGGGCAATTTTGAGTGGAATTGAAGGCAATCTGGCCGCCTATGAAGCGGTTCTAAATGACCTAGAACAGCAACGATCCTCGATCGAGCAGGTGTTTATCCTGGGCGATGTGATTGGCCCTACGCCGCACAATCTCGAGCTGGTCAACCGGATTCGATCGCCCAAGCCCGGAGCGCTCGTCCCCGCAGTCTGCCAAGGCTGGTGGGAGGAGCAGGCACTGATTCTCTATGCTCTAGGGCGACGGGAGGAGCCGACGGAATTGGTAGAACGCTACGGCAACCCGATGATTACGACCCTCTGGGAAGCCGTGCCCCGCGAACTAACACCCTGGATTTCCCAGCTCGAATTTGGCTTTATGGAGCTAGATTGCCTGATGATTCATGGCACGCCTGCGGGGGTGGAAGAGGCGCTGACGCCAGAAACTTCGCCCCTAGTCATGATCGACCGGCTGCAGCGGGTACAGGCAAATCGAATGTTTTGTGGGCGCTCGGGTCTGTCCTTTTGTTTCGAAATCGAGTCGGGACAGTTGAACAGTCAACTTCAGACCCTAGACCGCTTAGAAACCCAGCGAGCAGAAACGCAGCAAGCCCAGCGACCCTCGCTCCAGCAGGTGATTGGCGTGGGTTCGGTAGGGCGATCGCCAACCGAAGCCAGCTATGTATTGTATGAACCCGGTAGCGATCGCCTGCAGTTCAAAACGGTTGACTATTGCTAGCGACTGAACATCAGCTCCTGAGCCAGGGAAATGCCCCAAGCCGCCCCCAAACTCAGCCAAATGGCCAGTTCCAGTTTGGGCCGCGCCGCCAGGGCCGTCAGCCGCTCGGGCCAGGAGAGCGCTCGCACTTGAGACCACCAGGCTGAAATCTGGCTGGGCCAAAGCTGCGGGCTGTCCTTGGCGCGAAATTTTGTCTGCCAGATGGACTGGAGCAGTGGGTTGCCGCCAACCTTCGCGTTCAGGGCTAGGTGTAGGGCGATCGCACCCCCATCCCCACCCACGCGATCAAATGAATCGAATACCAAAGGTGATCGAGTTCTCCCTTCGGTAGCCAGGTGTCATCCATCATCTTACCGCTGAACACCGCCAAGGTCAGGGCGATTAACGTGAGGCTATTGGCCAGCCGCCCCCAGGAGTACCAGCCGATGGGTTGATCCAGCTGCGTCAGCTTGGTTAGTGAGTCCGGCTGCAGGAGACGCCGCTGGCCCCGGTGGAAGGCATAGAGTACCAGCGCAGGAAAGACCAGTAGAGTGTACAAACCAAATGTTCCGTGGATCCCCTCGATCGCCCGGTTATCTGGCAGGGGAAGCTTGCCCCAGCGGCCATCATAGGTGTTGTAAGTCCAAGCTGCCGTCAGCATCGCGCCCAGCACACCCAGGCCAGTCAGGCCATGCAGAAGGCGCAGCAGCAGCGGTTGGTAGGGTTGCGTGGGCTGGACGTTTTTTTTCATGGCGCTTGCGGGTAAGACTTGATTTGGCCGAAATAACCCTTGATGCAAAGATATAACATTGCAGCCTCCGGAGGTTCAGCGCCAAACGCAACCAGTCACCCCAGGGTTTCTTGAATTTCGTATTGCGTTTTACCACCCTAGACCCGCCCAAACTGCCAAAGTGCTCTAGAAATAAGCAGGTATCAAGCTCTATGACCGCTCCAGCTTCCCGGATTATCTACACTTTGACTGACGAAGCGCCTGCCTTGGCGACCTACTCGTTTTTGCCCATTGCCAAGGTGTTTACGGATGCAGTCAATGTTGTGCTCGAAACGAGCGACATTTCCCTGGCTGGGCGAATCCTCGCGAATTTCCCGGAGTATCTGAGCGAAGATCAGCAGCAGCCTGATGCTTTGGCCCAACTGGGTGAATTCGCGAAAACACCGCAGGCGAACATCATTAAACTGCCCAACATCAGTGCTTCGATTCCGCAACTCACGGCGGCCATTCGGGAATTACAAGCCCAAGGCTACCCTATTCCTGACTATCCGGCCACCCCCCTAAATCAGGCAGAAGTGTCAATTAAGGCCCGCTATGCCAGGGTACTTGGGAGTGCGGTCAATCCGGTGCTGCGAGAAGGCAACTCGGATCGGCGGGTCGCGGCGGCGGTGAAGCAGTATGCCCAAAAACACCCCCATGCAGTGGGAGGCTGGACAGCAGATTCTCGGTCCCACGTTGCGCACATGGAAGCGGGAGATTTCTATGGTACTGAGCAGTCGGTGGTGATCGAGGAAGCGGGGGAGGTCAACATTGAACTGGTGGCGACAGATGGTGCCACAACGGTACTCAAGGCTAAAACGGCGGTCTTGGCGGGTGAGGTTATCGATGCGGCGGTCATGAGCGTCAAGGCGTTGCGTACCTTTTATGCCCAAGCCATTGACGCCGCTAAAACGGAGGATATTTTATTGTCGCTCCATGTCAAAGCGACGATGATGAAGGTTTCTGATCCCATTTTGTTTGGCCATGCGGTTAGGCTCTACTACCAAGAGGTTTTTGAGCAGTATGCCGATACCTTGGCCCAGCTCGGCGTCAATCCCAATCATGGCATTGGCGATCTGTATACCAAAATTCAGACCTTGCCCGAGACGGAGCGAGAAGCGATCGCCGCTGCCCTTGAGGCGACTTACGCCGCGCGCCCCAAACTGGCCATGGTTAATTCAGACCAAGGCATTACCAATCTGCATGTTCCCAGCGACGTGATCATTGACGCTTCCATGGCGGCGGCCATTCGCACCTCGGGCAAAATGTGGGATTCAGATGGCAATCTCCAGGACACTAAGGCGATGATTCCCGATCGCTGCTATGCCACTGTCTATCAAGAAATCATCAGATTTTGCCAAGAAAATGGTGCATTTAATGTGACGACTATGGGCAGCGTTTCCAACGTTGGCTTAATGGCACAAAAAGCGGAAGAGTATGGTTCCCATGACAAAACCTTTGAGATTCCGGTCGATGGAAAGGTACGAGTCGTCGATGCTGCTGGGAAAGTTTTGATGGAACATATGGTTGAGACTGGGGATATTTGGCGAATGTGCCAAACCAAGAATTTACCGATTCAAGATTGGGTCAAATTGGCTGTAAGTCGCGCTAGAATAACCAGCCTGCCGACGATTTTTTGGCTGGATTTTCAGCGAGCTCATGATGCCAATTTGATCAAGAAGGTGAATCAATATTTAGCGGATCATGATACCACGGGGCTCGACATCCAAATCTTGTCGCCCGTAGCTGCAATGCGCTTTTCCTGTGAAAAGATTCGGCTTGGCCAGGACGTTATTTCGGTCACCGGCAATGTGTTGCGAGACTATTTGACCGATCTTTTTCCCATTCTGGAGTTGGGAACGAGTGCAAAAATGTTGTCAATCGTGCCGTTACTCGCGGGAGGAGGACTGTTTGAAACCGGTGCGGGGGGCTCTGCGCCGAAGCATGTTCAACAGTTTCTCAAGGAAGGCCACTTGCGTTGGGATTCGCTGGGTGAGTTCCTGGCTCTTGCGGTTGCCTTGGAAGATCTGGGTCAAAAAAATAATAATGCCGATGTACTCATTTTGAGCGAGACACTGAATCAGGCAGCGGGACAATATTTGAATCAGTCTAAGTCGCCCAGCGCTCGAGTTCATGAACTCGACAATCGGGGTAGCCATTTCTATTTGGCGATGTATTGGGCGCAGGCATTAGCAGGGCAAGATAAAAATGAGACATTGAAGGCAAAATTTTCGAAGTTAGCGCAGATGTTACAGGAGAATGAAGTGGCGATCGTGGCTGAATTGAGCAAGGTCCAGGGGGCTCCAGTCGATATTGGGGGATACTACCATGTTGATGTTGAAAAAACGACCCAGGCCATGCGGCCCAGTGCTACGCTCAATCGAGCCTTGGCTTCAATATCCTAATTTGAACCGTCCCAATTCTGAACCGTCCCAATTCTGAAATTTTCTAATGAATGCCCAAACTGCCCGACTTCAGTGCCCCATTTCTCCAGCTTTCTGCGGCCAACATTCTGTCCAATCTGTTGGTGCCGATGGCGGGGCTGATTGATACGGCTTTTTTAGGCCATCTCTCAGAAATCCGCCATCTGGGTGGGGTCGCGATCGCAACTGTTCTCTTCAACTACATCTACTGGACTTTTGGCTTCCTGCGCATGGGCACGACGGGTCTCGTCGCCCAGGCCGTTGGCCAGTCGGAGACCTCGGGCGATCGCGATCAAATCTGGCTATTGCTACTGCGCAATGGGGCGATCGCGCTCCTCGTGGGCTCACTCATTTTGATGCTACAACTGCCTTTGCGCGAGCTGGGCTTTGCCCTGCTCAACGCCAGTGCTGAGGTGCGAGCCTCGGGTATCGCTTTTTTTAATGGCTGTATTTGGGGCGCTCCTGCCACATTGCTCAATTTTACTTTGCTGGGTTGGTTGCTGGGGCGCGCCCAAGGACGGCGGGTGCTGGTGCTGTCGGCGATCGCCAGTGGTACCAATATCCTCCTTGACTATTGGATGATTGTACAACTGAACTGGGCCAGCTTTGGTGCAGGGCTCGCGACGGCGGCCAGCCAATATGCCATGCTGGTGGCCGGTTTGGTGTTGCTTTGGGCCGATTTTCAGCGCGAGATGATTCAAGACAGGCTGAAAAGAGCAGCGGCTGGGGAGCGATTCGGACAGCGTCTTCAGCGATTGCGATCGCAGTTTTGGCACCCGCCTGCCTTTCGCCGTCTGTTCCAACTCAATCGTGACCTTCTGATTCGTACATTTGCGTTGGTCACGGCGTTTTCTTTGTTCACGAACTTCAGTGCTGCTTTGGGCACTGAAGCCCTCGCGGCCAATTCGCTGCTGTTGCAGGCGGTGTCGCTAGCCGCCTATTTTATTGATGGAATTGCCTTTGCAACCGAAACGTTTGCGGGGCGCTTTTGGGCGGCAGGGCAGCCGCAGCAATTGCGATCGCTGCTGGGCTTCGGTCTGGTGCTCAGTCTGGGTTTGGGGATCGGGTTTGCGATCGCCTTCATCACCTTTCCAGACCTGTTTCGATTGCTGACCGATCACACCAACCTACTCGCCGAAGTACGTCGGTTCAGCCCCTGGCTGTTGCCTGTGATTGGCCTAGGTTCGATCGCCTATTTTCTAGACGGCTACTTTCTGGGTATCACGGCGGGGCGGGTGCTGCGCCATTCCTCATTGCTGGCAGTGGGTGTTTTCTTTTTGCCTCTAGCACTGTTGGCACAGCATCAAGAGAGTGCTGCGATGCTATGGATGGCATTGGTGGGGTTAATGGCAGGGCGAGCCTTGACGTTGGGCTGGGCTTTGAAAGAAAGCTAGGCTGAAGCTGGGTAGAAAATCGGGTGCTTAGGCCGTAGGCCAGGTTGCTTGAGAGACAACCTTGGGGGATTCGAGCAGAAAGTTGAGGTGACGACCGGGTTGCGATCGCAACCCATTTACAGTTCCCTGGTTCCGAACCTGTCCATCCTCCATAAAAATCACCCAATCGGCTCGCTCAATCACACTGGGGCGGTGGCTGATCATCAGGGTGGTTTTGTTTCGGCGCGATCGCAGCAGTTGCTCCAACATTTCAGCCTCGCTCATCGGGTCTAGGCTCGCGGTTGATTCGTCCAAAATCAAAATGGGTGGGTCATTGAGAATACCACGCGCAACAGCCAACCGCTGGCGTTGGCCGCCCGAGAGATTGGCTCCAAATTCGCCCAGGACAGTCTGGTATTTGTCCGGAAGTTGACTGATGAATTGATCTGCGCCGGTAATCTGGCAGGCGTAAACAATTTGCTCAAAGGACACCTGCGGCGCGCCCAACCGAAAATTTTCGAGGATGGAGCGGCTCCAAAAATGGGCTTCCTGGGGAACCAGCACGGCCTGCTGACGCAAACAGTCCAGTACCAAGTCTTCCAAATTGAAGGCACCAATGCGAATATTGCCCGAAGCATAAGGGTAAAGACCCGCGATCAGCTTCGCCAAAGAGCTTTTGCCACAGCCCGATCGCCCGATCAGCGCTGTCGTCTTGCCGCCGGGGATCACCAGCGAAAGCTGCTCAAGTAAATTGACCCGACCCGCATGGTGAAAGGACACACCCGACAACATAATATTGGCGTTGGGCTGGAGCCGCACATAGGCCTTATGCTCACCCGCTTCCGTTTCAGTTTGCGTATCGATCACCTCCGTCAGTCGTTCGGTTGCAGTTTTCACCCGAAAGAATTCATCCACAAATCCAACGATCGCCCCAATAAAACCAATTACATTGCCACTCATCGCGTTAAATGCCATCAGTTGGCCAATACTCAATTCGCGCTGAATCACCAAACTGCTACCAAACCACAGCAGCACAACACTCCCAATCCCGCCTACTAACCCAGAAAAGGTACTGTTAATGATGCCAATTTGAGTTGTCCCAAACGAGAGTCGGGCCAATCGGCTAAATCGTCCCTGGAGTTCTTCCCAAAATTGATCTTGGGCTGCAGTGGTTTTAATCGTCAGCGCGCCCTTGAACGTTTCGACTAAAACCCCTTGGTTTTCGGCATCTAAAATTAAGCTACGGCGCACTTTTTGCTGGAGAATTGGCATGAAAGCGATCGCCGTCGCCATGCTCAATGCCGCTAGCACCAAGGTTACCAGAGTGAGCTGGGGACTATAAAATAGCATCAGCCCTAAGGAAATCAGCGCAATGAAAAACTGACTCGGTAGCCCGATCACCACCTGAGAAACCAGCTGATTGATCTGCTGAATATCCCCCAAACGACTAATGATTTCACCACTGCGACGAGACTCATAATAGCTCAGGGGCAACTGCAAGATCTTGCGGCCAAATTCCATCACTAGACCCAACTCGAGACGCTGGGCGAACTGGGCAATCAAATTGGCCTGGACGAGACCGAGGAGACTTTTAATGGCTGTCATGGCGATGATGGCGATCGCCACTCCCCGCAACAAATCCACATCGCCCCGAATCAAGACATCGTCGGTCAGAATCTGGATTAAGAAGGGCGAGGTCAGTGCCAAAGCCCCAACAAACAAATTGATCAAAAATGACTCAAACAGCGCACCCAAATAGGGCTTAATTCGCCGAAAGAACCGGGCAAGCCCCTGGCTTTTGTCATCCGGCTGCTCAAAAAAGCGAGCCATATCCGGCTCTAGCAATAGCAATGTACCGTTGCCCCACCCTTCCATCAGCTCCGCTTGGGTCAGATAGCGTACGCCAATCGCTGGATCGGAAATCACATAGCGCCGACGTCGTTTGCCGTACAACACGACATAGTGATACCCCTTCCAGGAAATAATCGCAGGCAGGGGCAGTTCATCCATCCGCTGGAGTACCGCCGCAGAGGCCTTGGCCGAACGGGCATTAAATCCCAGTGCCTCGGCTCCCCGTCGCAGTCCCAGCAGCGTTGTGCCCTGCTTACCCGTGCCCACCGCATCCCGAATCCGACTAAGGCCGAAGGTTTTGCGGTGATTCTGGGCCACCACGGCCAGACAGGCGGCACCACAGTCCTCCTCGCTGTGCTGACGAATATGGAGATACTTCATAGGTGGCAACTGTGTTAAAACAATAAGAATTCAAAATAAGAAAACCTAACTTTATCAAGACTTAATAGAGACTTAATTACTTCAATATACTGAGCATTATACCGGGCATTTTTCATCGACTTTGTGTAGGATATCTTACAGTTAAGTTCAAGGCACAGCCATCAGCGGAGCTTCATCAATGGAGCTTCATCCCACGGTTGTTGTATGAAGCTTGAATGAGTTGCGAAGCCCGAGTGAGTCCGATTGCTGCCCCCCGTATTCGATGTTTCTGGGTTGAGTTTGTCGCCAAACGGCTCACGTTTCTATTTTTTTGCACTACCTTTGCACCTCTGATGGTTAGCCAACCTCGAAGAAATCTGACCCAAAACCCCTTCTTTATCCCGGCTCCACCCACCCGCTTGCCTCCCGAACCAACGGTCTTTACTCCCGATGGCGGGAAGCTGAAGGAGTCGATCGCAGACTCCGTCACGGACTTTTCAGAGGACGCTTCGCGAGCGACTTCGGCAACAGGTGCACCCACAGAAGCTAGTGCGCCTGCTGCTGTTGGCGATCTCTTCAGCCGTGATGTCATAAGCGGTGATGTCATGACCGGTGAATTTGTGACCAGCGATTTCGTGAACAGTCCTGTCACTGGGGAGGATTTTGCGTTCAGACAGGGCTTCGCCCTCAGGCAATCTCAGCTCGATCAACCTGAATTTCTAATCCCCCTGCGCAATGACGAGTTTTTGCCCGCCCTGAGCCGCTGGACAACGCTGGGGGGGCTGGTGTTGTTGAGTGCGATGGGAGCCGCCACTGGCCTCGCTGCCGTGACACCTTCACCGGTGTTGGTGCGCGCGGGGGCTGTGGTGCGCCCCCAAGGTGAACTCAAGGTTGTCCAAGCCAATGCCGAAGGCACCATTGAGTCGGTCAAAGTCAAGACAGGTGACAAAATTCAGCGCGGACAAATCCTGGCGACTTTAGATGACTCGCGGCTGGAAACTCGCCAGCGTCAGCTCGAGGGCAGTTTGCAACAGGCCCAGTTACAGCTCCAACAGCTTCAGGCCCAGGTAACCACCCTAGAAACCCAGCGGTTGGCGGAACAGAACCTGACAGAACGGGCGATCGCCTCCGCCCGTGCCGATCTCTTGCGCATCGAGCGAGACCACACAGACCGCAAAGCCGTTGCCGAAAAAGATGTCCAGGAATCCGAAGCACTGCTAGCAGCGGCCCAAACCGAGTACGAAGCCTATGCCGCCGCCGCTGCCGCTGGTGTTTTGCCTCGAGTTCAGGCGGAGGGCAAACACCAAGCCTACAAGGCCGCTCGGGCTCGCCTAGAACGGGCACAAACCACACTCAACCCCAGCGCTGCCAGCATCACCATGGCCCAGGAAAGCATTGCCCAAACCCTGGCCCAGGGCAATTCGACCTTGGCTAATCTCCAGCGCCAAAAGGAAGCACTGCTCCAGCAACAGGCGCAAATCCGTCAGCAAATGGGGCAAGAGCGCCAAGAGTTGGCCCAGGTCGTCAAGGATTTTGACAAGATGAACATTCGTTCCCAAACTGATGGCGATGTGTTGACGCTCAATCTCCGCAATGAAGGGCAGGTGGTGCGAGCGGGAGACGTAATTGCTCAGGTCTTTCCAGAGGATGCCTCCTTGGTGATCAAGGCCCAGATTTCGCCCCAAGACATTGGCCAAGTCGAGGTGGGCCAGCGGGTGAGTATGCGGGTTTCGGCCTATTCCTATACGGACTATGGCACCTTAGAGGGGGTGGTGAGCGCGATCGCCGCTGATGCGATCGCCCCCCAAGCCCAAGCTGGCAACTCCACCGTCTCTGGCAGCGCCCCGCCCTATTTTGAAGTCACGATTGAGCCCAAGCAAGACTTTTTGCTCAAAGGCGAGCAAAAATTTGCGATTACCCCTGGAATGGAAGTCCAGGCAGATATTGTGGCTCGGGAAGAGACGGTTCTCACACTGATTTTGCGCAAGTCGAGATTGCTGACTGGGATCTAGTTCGGAGGCTCAAAGGTCACCCAATTCCATCAAAAATTCCGCACATTTTTCAAGGGAAGATCCAGAAAATGTGCGGGGTTTTTATGGGTAATTTACGCTGACGACGTTGCTAACTTTATGCAATGTTAGGAGACGTATTGAGACCCAACAAGCCAGCTAGACCATTGGCACCAAATGCTGATGGGCCAGAAAGAATGTTACCCAGCGGAACGTCAGACTTCTGAGCCACGCTAAACTTAATGCCAAATCCGGCTCCAAAGTTAACGGTTCCGGGCCTGAATGCAAAGGCCAAGGGGAAAGAGTAGAATGCACCATTGGGAAGGGTTGGATTGCCCGTCAGCTGGAAATTGCCGAAGGGTGTGAGCAAATCCGTACGACCACCTTGAATCAAGCTTTCTTCTTGCTCGGTCAACTCTTCGAGGAAATCTAAGCGATCCATAATTGGCTCCTAAATAACGAGTAATGCTGGGACAAGTCCGGCTAGTCGTACTAGCAACGGACAAGACTAGTAACCAGTGCTACCTAGCTCCGACGACAAGCAAGGCCGCACCACTTCGCCCCAAATCTAGATGAATCTACAACAGGTCGCCAAAAAAATGACGTAGCCCTTGCGGAGCAGCAGTTATGAGGTAGGAAGGCTATTTGGCTTTGCCTGAAACGAGAAGCAAGGTTTGATCTGGACTAACAGTATCATCTCCGCATTACGGATTTAGAGTTGGCGATATATTTTACCTCTGCTTCAAGATTCGACGAACAAATATTCATGCAGGAAACATCGGTCACACCGGTTGCGTCCACTGGTGTTGAGCTCATTTTGAATCAAGCAATGCTGGAAAGATAATTTACGCCGTTGATGAGGATTTCGGTAATAATCCTGATTCTGGCGGTAGGTTAGGAGGTGATTCGTCTGGGAATCAATTGGGTTCGGTGAAATACCAATAGTTTTGCCATTGCGGTCTAAGGAACCAGGATTACGCGAGACCGCAATCATCCCGTAGGGACGAACCGCCGTTCGTCCGGCGAATGTCAGAACCACCCTGCAGTCTAGCTATCTTCAGCCGCCACCATCATCACGGGCTTTTGGTAAAGCGGCACCGTAAAGGTCACCGTCGAGCCCAAATCTTCGCCCATGCTGTAGAAATGCACCTCACCACCCATGGCTTCCACCAGCTTTTGGGAAATGACCAGACCCAGACCTGTGCCACCATACTGGCGTGTGCGAGAGCCATCCACCTGGCTGAAGGATTTGAACAGTTTGGCCTGCTGTTCGAGGGAAACGCCAATCCCGGTATCTACGACCCGAACTTCCACGAAACCGGGTAACTCTTGCTGGTTGATCTTGACCGGCTTTTTGATGATGCGGGTGCTGATGGTGACGCTGCCGTGTTTGGTGAACTTGATGGCATTTCCCAGCAAATTCAGCATCACCTGCAAAATTCGCTGGTAGTCGCCGTAGACCACCACCTCATCGTGGGTCTGTGGGCGTTCAATTTCGTAGATTAGGCCTCGGTTGTTTGCCTGCAGGCGGGTTTTGCGCTCGACTTCTTCGAGTAATTCGCTCAGCTGCACGGCAGTTAGCTCCAGCTCCATTTTGCCGGCTTCGATTTTGGCAACGTCCAAAATATCATTGATGATGTCCAGCAGCAGCAGCGCCGAGCTGTGGGCTTCCTCGATAAACTCGTTCAGTTCTTCTGGGGTGTCTGCCATGCCGTCAAGTACGAGTTTGAGGAAACCGATCATGCCGTTGAGCGGTGTGCGCAGTTCGTGGGAGGTGTTGGCCAAAAAGTCGCTCTTGAGTCGAGAGGCTTCTTGGGCCTGCTCGTAGGCGGACTGGGCTTGGGCGCGGGCTTCTTCGAGCTGTCGGTGCTTGTTGAGAAAGCCGTCTCGGACTTGGTTGAGTTTTTGCACTAAGCCTTGGTTTTGCTCTTGGAGAAAATGTAGGCGATCGCCCCCCCCAACTGAGCCGCCACATCTTCAACAAACGCTTGCTCTCGGTCAGACCAAGCAGGCCCATCAGACCCCTGTGCATTCGCCGAATCGCAGCCGCGACGCGCCAGCAGCAGCAGCCCATAGGCGGTTCCAAGGTATCCAATCGGGGCCGCGAGGATGCTCCAAAGTGCCGGGTCGTCGCCGTGGTTCCCGGAAGCCTGCTCAAATATTGCCACCTTGACCTGGGCGAGACTCTGCTGGAGCAGGGGCAGCTGGCGCAGGTGTAGCTCCTGGGGAAAAATCGGAGTCAGACCGGGTGTACCAAACTGCACCAGCGCCGAAAGCACCGCATCACCGGCTTCGTAGGGATACAGGAGGGCTTGATCTAACTGGAGGGTTTGACTGAGCTGCTCGATCGCCACCTGACCCAGAGCTGCTGGCGTCGTCTGGGTGCGGAAGCTTTGATTGAGTCGGCGCAGAATTTTGGCGATCGCCCCTCATCCAGCTCCGAGGTCGGACAAGCTGGATCATTCACCCGGTTCGAGGCGCGATCAGCCATGATGGTTGGAAAGAGGATAAGAGGGTTGAAAGGGTTTCGCCCTGCGGGCCTACGCTAGTTTAGCAGTGTCCAAAACGAGATGTCTCTTGTTCTGCTGAGATACGACTGAGATCCCGAAGCCGCCAGAGCCCCGTGGGAACTGGCGTGGGAACCCTGTTAAACGAACGCATCTCATAACTATGTAAACTAGGTCAGAGGGCCTAGCTGAATGCCTCGCCCAGATTGCCCAAGTTCGGCACAGAGCTCGGCAAAGTTCGGCACAGAGCTCGGCACGGGGGTCGGCGCAGGGTTCAAAGCATCTTCAATATCCATTCCGATGGGGAGTTTCTGGTCAGGATGACTGACATTCCAGTTTCAAAGATTCGCAACTTCTCGATCATCGCCCACATTGACCACGGCAAGTCTACCCTGGCCGATCGACTGCTCCAGGCGACTGGCACCGTGGCCGATCGCGACATGAAAGAGCAACTCCTAGACAGTATGGATCTGGAGCGGGAGCGCGGTATCACGATCAAACTCCAGGCGGCCCGGATGAACTATCGCGCCGAGGATGGCGAAGACTATGTACTTAATCTGATTGACACGCCAGGGCATGTGGATTTTTCCTATGAGGTGTCGCGATCGCTGATCGCCTGCGAAGGAGCTTTGCTGGTGGTGGATGCCTCCCAGGGCGTCGAGGCCCAAACCCTGGCCAATGTCTATTTGGCCCTAGAAAATAATCTTGAAATTATCCCCGTCCTCAACAAAATTGACCTGCCCGGCGCTGACCCCGCACGGGTCAAACGCGAAATTGAAGAAATCATTGGCCTAGACTGCTCCCAGGCGATCGAAGCCTCGGCCAAACAGGGCTTGGGCATTCACGAGATCCTAGAATCCATTGTCCACTTGGTGCCACCGCCCGAAGAAAACACCAACAAACCCCTGCGGGCTTTGATCTTCGATAGCTATTACGACAGCTATCGAGGCGTGATTGTCTATTTTCGGGTGATGGACGGCAGTGTGAGGCGGGGCGATCGCATCCGCCTCATGGTCTCTAAAAAAGAGTATGAAATCGACGAACTGGGCGTCCTCTCGCCCGTGCAAATCCCAGTCGATGAACTCCACGCTGGAGAAGTCGGCTATTTTTCCGCCTCTATTAAGGCCGTCGCCGATGCCCGTGTGGGTGACACCATTACCCTTGCCGCCCAGCCTGCGGACGAGGCACTACCAGGCTATGCAGAGGCCACGCCCATGGTCTTTTGCGGGCTTTTTCCCACGGATGCAGATCAATACCCCGATTTGCGCGATGCCCTCGACAAGCTCCAACTGAGCGACGCAGCGCTCCAGTACGAGCCCGAAACCTCCAGCGCCATGGGATTTGGCTTTCGCTGTGGCTTCCTGGGACTGCTCCACATGGAAATTGTTCAGGAGCGCCTCGAACGCGAATACGACCTAGACCTAATCACGACCGCGCCTTCAGTGATCTACCGGGTCACAACCATCCAAGGCGAACAGCTCTACATTGACAATCCTAGCCGTCTGCCGGGTCCCCAACAGCGGGAAATGATCGAAGAGCCCTACGTCAAAATGGAGATTATTACGCCAGAAGAATATGTGGGCACGCTGATGGAGCTCTGCCAGACCCGGCGCGGCGAGTTCAAGGACATGAAATACCTCACCGAGGAGCGCACCACTGTGGTGTATGAGCTGCCCTTGGCGGAGGTCGTGACTGACTTTTTTGACCAGATGAAATCCCGGACTCGGGGGTATGCCAGCATGGAGTACCAGCTGATTGGCTATCGTCGCAACGAACTGGTCAAGCTGGAGATCATGATTAACAAGGATCCGGTAGATCCCCTGGCAGCGATCGTCCATCGTGACAAGGCCTATTCCGTGGGCAAAGCCCTGGCCGAAAAGCTCAAGGAATTGATCCCGCGTCACCAGTTCAAAATCCCCATCCAGGCCTGCATCGGCGCAAAGGTGATCGCCAGTGCCCATATTCCAGCCCTGCGCAAGGACGTGCTCGCCAAGTGCTACGGCGGTGATATTTCCCGCAAGAAAAAGCTGCTGCAAAAGCAAGCCAAGGGCAAAAAGCGCATGAAGTCCATCGGCACCGTGGATGTTCCCCAGGACGCCTTCATGGCGGTGCTGAAGCTGGATAAATAAGTATCCAGGGTCTGCAGCGGTTTGTGATCAGATCCTCAGATTAGAAATCTCTCTTTCTGATTGACATCAGAACTAAGGTGTAGATCCACGCAAACAAGGCATTTTTAGACCTGTTCGCTTACCCGAACAGGTCTTTTGTTTACAACATTAAATATTTGCGTTACATTAGTTAACAGAAGAGACGAAATACAACAGACCCAGGAGGTCAGTATGTTCACAGTATTTGCAGTCCTGTTTGTGGGTTGGGTCGCAGCAGCGGTACTGGGCACCCAGGCCTACTTCCGAGGTGAGCAGACCAAGCCTATCCACGAGCGCAATTGGAATTCCCAAGGCTTTGAGCTTGTAGCTCAGGCGGTGACTGCTCAGGCCTCGAGCGATCGCACCCCTGGTTTCATCGTCGGTGACGCCTTCTCTAGCCGTAGTTTTTACAACGTTCGTTAGAGTCAACTGTGTTAGCTCACGCTTGGCTTGGATGTCACTCTCCTGCCATTCAAGCCTGGTGAAATGCCCAAACATTGAAATGTTTTTGTTGTCAAGAATCGTGACGTCAGATCGATCAACGTCACAATTCTCAACAATGCCTCAAGTCAAGTCCAAAGCCCCAGATTTTCGGGAATCTGGGGCTTTGTGTTGCAATTGTGATTGAAAAAAACAGAAGTTCGATGCACGATCAATCCAGAGAGCCAACCCTCGTAACCCCCATGGGACTCTGCAATCTATGTCTAAGCAACCTATGTCTACTCTGCTCGAACAGCTCCGCGAAATGACCGTTGTGGTTGCGGACACCGGCGATATTCAGGCGATCGAAAAATTCACCCCCCGCGACGCCACCACCAACCCGTCCTTGATCACAGCGGCGGCGCAAATGCCGGAATATCAGGAAATTGTTGATACAACGCTGCGTCAGGCCCAGGTCGAAGCGGGTAGCTCCGCCTCGGAGTCAGAGATTGTCAACCTCGCCTTTAAGCGGCTGGCGGTCGCCTTTGGCCTCAAAATTCTTGCGATTATTCCCGGTCGCGTCTCCACCGAAGTGGATGCTCGACTCTCCTACAACACGGAGGCCACCGTTGCCCAAGCCTGGGATCTGATTCGTCAGTATGAAGCAGCGGGAGTGGGGCGCGATCGCATCTTGATCAAAATTGCCTCGACCTGGGAGGGCATCCGGGCCGCTGAGCTGCTCGAAAAAGAAGGCGTCCACTGCAACCTGACGCTGCTGTTTGGTCTGCACCAGGCGATCGCCTGTGCCGAGGCAGGTGCCACGCTGATCTCTCCCTTCGTCGGACGGATTCTGGACTGGTACAAGAAAAGCACCGGCAAAGCTAGCTACCCAGCCGCAGAAGACCCCGGCGTCCTGTCCGTGGCCCAAATTTATAACTACTACAAGAAATTTGGCTACACGACCGAGGTCATGGGAGCGAGTTTCCGCAACGTGGGGGAAATCACAGAATTGGCCGGATGTGACTTGCTGACCATTTCGCCCCCGCTGTTGGCCGAGCTTCAAGCCACCAAAGCAGTGCTACCCCGCAAGCTAGACCCGGCCCAGGCTGCGAGCCTCGAGATTGAGAAATTGTCGATGGACAAAGCAACGTTCGACCAAATGCACGCCGCCGATGCCATGGCGTCCGAAAAACTAGATGAGGGCATCAAGGGCTTTAGCCAAGCCCTCGAAAATCTAGAAGCCTTGCTGGCCCAGCGTCTCATCAAACTCGAAGCGGAGACGGAGCACTTGAGCCCCGTCTGAGCACCCCGTCTGAGCGGCCGGTCTCGCCCTTGGGCCAAGGCCGCATCAACCGGTGTTCCGCATGCCCGCTGCAATGCCGTTAATCGTTAACAACGCACCTCGAAGGAGTTCGCTGCGGCTGTAGCGCGATCGCGCCATGCCCGAGCTCGTCTGAGCTTGGTGCTGGCGCAGGCGCTTCAACAGCGACACCTGTAAGAAGCCGAGAGGAACAATAGTGCCATTGCGCAACTGCACCGATCGCTGCAAGTTAGGATCACCATCCAGCAGCTTTTTGTGACGCGTAATCTCCAAAATCAAGCTTCGGGTCAACCGATACTCCTGGGAAATTTGGGTAAATACCTGATGCATTCGTTCTGCACCCTCAGGGTGGGCCAGCTGGTTGACGTAATGCTCTGCAATTTGCAAATCAACCTTGGAAAGCGTCATTTCTACTTTGGAAATGACCATCTTAAAAAATGGCCACTTTGCATAGAAATAGCGCAACAACTCAAGGTTTTTCGCGGGATGCTCATCCACAAAACTATTCAGTGCTGTGCCCACCCCGTACCAAGATGGCAACAAAAAGCGACTTTGTGTCCAGCTAAACACCCAAGGAATCGCGCGCAGACTGCTGAGGTCTTTTTTACCAGATTTGCGACGAGCGGGGCGAGAGCTAATTTGAAGCTGGCTGATTTCTTCAATCGGTGTCACCTGTAAAAAGAAATCAAGTAAATCCGGCTGTTCATAGACCAAGGCTCGGTAATGAGTCCGCGACTTGACCGACAAGTCTTCCATGATGGTATTCCAGGGCTGGATATCATCAAAGCCACTACTCAGTAGACTCGACTGAATAACTGCAGTGGTGATGGTTTCCAAGTTGTAGAGGGCCAACTCTGGAAGCGAATACTTGGAAGCCAAAACTTCGCCTTGTTCCGTAATCTTGATCCGGCCATCAATGCTGTGGCTAGGCTGGGCCAAAATCGCCTCATAGGCAGGTCCGCCGCCCCGTCCCACAGACCCCCCACGGCCATGGAAAATTCGCAGAGCTACGCCATGGCGACTGGCGACATTATTGAGTGCTTTCTGGGCTTTATGAATCTCCCAGTTGCTACTGAGAAACCCAGAGTCCTTATTACTGTCGGAGTAGCCCAGCATCACCTCCTGCAGTGGGTACACGACACATTCTGGGTCACTGACAGCGGCAGCCACTGCGGCATGTCCTCCCGCCAACATGACTTTGTAAAGCGGCAGGGAAAACAGCTTTTCCATCACCTCCGGGGCCCGCTGCAAGTCATCCACCGTTTCAAATAAAGGCACAATTTGCAAGCTACCCTTGCCCGCCACAGGTTCATACAGCCCAGACTCCTGGGCCAACAGCAGTACTTCGAGTACATCGCTGACGTCACGGCTCATGCTGATGACATAAGTGTGGCAAATCTCTGGGTCAAATTCTTGCTGCAGGTTGCGAATCACCCGAAAGGTTTCTAAGGTCTCCCGCGTGCTGTCTGAGAAGGGTAATTCTGCCGGAATGAGCGGGCGTCGATTCGAGAGTTCCATCACCAGCCAGTCTGTCCGTTCTTGCTCCGAAAGATCGTTGTAGGGTTTGGGCAGCACCTGGAGATATTCTGTGATTTCGGTAATGGCATCGGAGTGGTTGGTGCTCTCCTGGCGAATGTCGAGCATGGCCAAGTTAAAGCCGAAGATTTCGACTTGGCAAATCAGGCTATCGAGTTCATAGCAGCTTAGACCGGTGGCCCGGACACTTCGCTGGATCAGCTCTAGTTCCGCTAAGAAATCCTTCGAGGAGTGGTAGAGCATACCGGGGCGCTGTTCCGGTAAGTCTTGATCCAAGATGTCTAGGGTTCTGAGGCGATCGTTGCGATCGAGCGTATTGGCCAACCGCTGGTGAATATAGGCTAACTTCAGCCGATAGGGCTCCTGACGATACCGAATCGCGAGGTTTTCATAGACCTCAGGCATAAACGCCTGCTCCTGCTCTAGGGATTCTAGAAGTTCTGGTAAGACCTCGCTCCAGTGCAGCGACTGGCTCAGGAAGCTTTGCAGGTTATTGACCGCGACGGTGTATTTTTGCAAGACGATGCTGCGCTGGTAGCAGGCGGTCTCCCAGGTGACCTGGGGCGTGACAGAGGGGTTGCCATCGCGATCGGAACCCACCCAAGAGCCGAAGCTACAGAAATTTCGCCGAGGGGGCTTGAGCCGAAGCGAGAGGTTACCGAGGGCGTCGCTACAGCGCTGATAAAGCTGAGGGATCACATCGAATAGCACTTCTTGGAAGTAGTGCAGCGCATAGTCCACCTCGTCAATGACCTTGGGCTTGAACTGGTGCAGTTCGTCCGTGCGCCACCAGAGGCGAATCTCTTCGGTCAGCCGCTGCCGCAGGTTTTGCACTTCCCAGGACTTGCCCATCGTGCCGTTGTTGTGCTCGATTTGATCGAGCTGGCGCAAAATACCGACAATGCGCCGCTGCTTGTCGCGAATGGTATGCCGCACGATTTCGGTGGGGTGGGCGGTAAAGACCAGTCGAATGTCGAGCTTGTCCAGCAGGTTTTGGATTTGCTGGGGCGGCACGTTGAGACTTTGGAGCTTGGGAAACAGGGTTGTGAAGGTTTCGGGTAAGGGAGCTGACTGGGTCTCTTTGAGCCCATGGATCTGGCCGTTTTGGCTAGGCTGACCGTCGCTGGCCTGACCGTCGCTGGCCTGGCCATTCTGGCTAGACTGTTCCCGCTGAGTCAGCCAGTCTGTGGGCTTTGCTTCAGAGGCATCTGGTGAGTGGAGTTGCCCAAGTGGGAAAAAGCGCTCTAGGATGGATCCGGTGTCTTGAGTATCCCCGGCGTTGGCATTCTCGTAGGCGGCGCGGTATTGCTGCTGCTCGTAATGTTGCTCAACAATATTGATCAGCTGGAAATAGAGTGCAAAGGCACGGGCGGCTCGAATGGCGTTATCCAAATCCAGATTTTCGACCACATGCAGCAGCTCCTCCTCGACTGCTTTGGGAGCCTGCCCTTCTGGAGAACACAGTTTACGCAGTCGTGTCAGGATCTTGACCAGCTCTGGGCCACATTCTTGCTTCAGCACCGATTCCCACAGATCTTCAACGATTTTGAGACGGTATCTTAGAGCAAGGTCGTTGGGAGAGTCGGGAGCAAGTATCGCTGAATCCGGTTCATCGTCTACAAGAGAGTTGGTTTGGGACAGGTCATCAGAAAATTGCAGACTGGAACTCATCACAAGGGTGCTCTAGTTGGGATGCGTTACCCAGGGGGTACTAGATGAATTTTAGAGGATGGTGGACGACACAATAGACGAGCCGGATACAGATCGCAGCAAATGCGAGGCGAGCTGGAGAAGCTCAAGGCTGTAATGTCCAGGCCCGTTGGGTCTGTGATCCTGCCGAGATCGTGTTTTATTTTATTGTCATCTTAAGGTTATGGGCTGGTCCCAGCGGTTTGCTTTACCGGCGGGTCTGGCGATCGCTCAGGTCTGCCCCTGGGGATTGGGTCATGGGAGGGTTGAGGAGGGGGAGGCGATCGCCCCGGAAAAGTGCTTCACTCGCCTCCCCCAGGTGGTCTGCGGCTGCAGCTCCCCAGCGGGCGGCTGTGGCCACGGCTAACACTGAGGCAGAGGCGAGGCCAATGGCCCAGGCCAAGCCTAGATCTGTCCCGGCCCCAGACTGGGTCTGCCCCTGCACTCGGTCATCTCGGAAGGCTGAGAGGTTCCAGAGGGAATCCCCCTGGGTGCTTGCTTGGAGCGGGCAGTTTGAGCGTGAGGCGATCGCAGGACTAGAATTCAAGTCTGGCATGAATGGGTTTGGCTTTCGATTTAGACTTAAACCTGGACTCAGCTTTGAATTTGACATAGTCGAAGTTCGTCGCGAGCAACGATGTTGAAGGAACAATGTTGAAGGAACAATGTTGAAGGAACAATCGCCAGAGTTAGGGTTAAGGTACCGCATTACTGGCCGCATCAACCTGCAAGCAGGATCGCCGCAGTTCAACGAAAGTGTGTTATACCCTTGCAGGACATGATCTATTCATGATTTTACGACATCCCTCAGCTTCCCCGTTGCTTTGACTCCCGAGATGGCCCAGTCTACTCTTTCGAAACCGAAGCCGAAGTCCGCAGCCCGCTGGCTCTTCCAACAGCTGAAGCAGGCTGGACTGTCTGACAACTTTAGAGTTAAAACCCAACAGCGCGGTAACACGCTTCATTTGCTGCTGGAGGGCGACCCTTGCCCAGACATGCTGATTGCGCTGGATGCCCTGGTGCTGGCGCTGGAGTCCTCAGCACTGCCTGTGACGGCGTTGCCGGTCTATCGCATTTTGGTCTATGGCCGGGGCCGGGGCGAGCGTCGTCTACGTTGGAAGAAGCCGATTGAGTTGACCCAGCTCGATCGCATCCAATCTTGGGTGCGTCAGCAACGACGACAGGTGGTGGATGCGGGTCTGGTGAATGCGGGTTTGACCAATACCGGTTTGACCAAGGCCGATTTAACCAAGGCCGATTTAACCAAGGCCGATTTAACCAAGGCCGGTTTGACGGAAGCGCAGTTGGTGGCCGCGAGAAGGGCAGGTGGTGCCACCGAGGCGACTGTGGGGCTGCCCTCCGAAGCGACAGCCCTGATGATTTCGAACCGGAATCGGGCCCAAGCTGGAGATCCGGAGGCGATCGCCCGATTCTTAAGCGAATCCCTCAGCGCCTTGGGAATTTCCGTGCGCGTGGCGGCGAAGCCCCTGTCAGAAGCGCTGTCGGAGAGGCTGGGGTCACAGCAGCGGTTGTGGGTGCTGTGCGAGTCGAATTACAGCTTAGATGCGGCGGTAACGGCGGATCCCGTGGTGGCACTGCTGCGATCGCTTGACCTGAACGGGTTCCAAGATGCGGCTATTTTTAGCCAGGTGCGTGGTGAGTCTCGGCCAGACTGGGCGCTGCGCGTCGATTTGACCCCGAAGCAAGAGCTGCTGCGTCAGTGGGCACGCTGGGGCGATGTGGAATCGATCGTGCGGTTGCTGAGCCCGGTGTTGGCGGAGCTGGGCTGCCGGGTGACGGCTCAGCCCCAGCACAAGTCGCTACAACTGTTTTGTGAGCCGATTTGTGATCTGATTGCAGAACAGCTGACTGCAGAACAGCTGACTGCAGAACAGCTGCGTCCGCTGGATGCAGCCTTGATCAAAACTGCGATCGCCCTCGTGCTTGAAGAGCTGGCACCCCAGGGTCTTCATGCCGCGACGGTCTACGGCCTAAGCCACCCAGCATCCCAGGCCCAGCAAACACCCCAAGCTCACCAATGGGTCGAGTGGCTTACCCTACCCGCTGCCACCCATACCCACTTGGCAACACCCACCCTAGAACTCGCCGAGAGCGGCGATCTCGCTGCTGCAACTTTTTTGCTCAGCCGCGTGCTCAATCCAGACCTTGACCAGCAGCTCCAAACCGGCGGCATTCGGGTACAACTCCTGCGTAAGGGCGATTTGCTCCACGCCATGTGCGATGCCCCCATTTGCCCTCGCCGCCAAACCATGGGTCGCCCTGCCGTCAAATATCTCCGACAGCTCCGCTTGCCCAAGGTGGCTGGGGTGCGGATTTATGGCCGGCGGGCCGGTCAGGTCCAGCCTCGCTGGCAATATGGCCGAGATTTTGTACCCCGGCAGCAGGATGCGGTCGATCTCGTCCCTCAATTTGATGTGGCTGCGACCCAAGACGAAGATCTGCTGAAGTCTGAAGCAGAAGCAATCAATCTTGAGCAGGCTCCTTGGGAGATTGTCTTGCCGTCCGTCAAACCCGTGGGTGAAGCCCTGCGCCACGCCCTCGAACAGGTGCAGCAGGTGCTGCTCAAAACCCAGCTGTTTAGCACCGCAATTCCGGCTTCCAACTGGGCGTCTGGGCGGGCATCTGAAGCCGCGATCGCCCCCAAACACCCAGCCAGCTCCAAACACCCAGCCAGCTCCAAACACCCAGCCAGCTCCAAACACCCAGCCAGCCCTGGCCATCGATCCAACACCCAGCTCTCTAGCCCCGGACGAACCGTGGCCACCCTCTGGGTCGTCCTCGGGCTTGTGGCCGCTGGCAGCACGGATTTAGTTTTGGGCAATAGCTTGCGCCAAAGTGGTCGCTCCTTGGAAACCCCAGCCAGCACTTTGGATCTGGCCTCCGCCCCCAATGTTCTGGGGGATGTCCTGTTGGGCGATCGTGCCGAAGGTGCCTTTCGCTCCGAATCGTTTACCATGTCCCAGGCCAATTCCGGACAGGCCAATTCTGAGCAAATGGTTCAAGTTTCCGCCCTCCAGGAGGGTTACCCCGACTTTAACAACGCCCTGTTTAACGAGAAGCTTGCGCTTTACCGTCAGCGAGTGATCTCCGAGGGGGTTCCTGATGTGCTGATCTTGGGGAGTTCTCGGGCGCTGCGTGGCATTGACCCCGGTGTTTTGGCCACAGAGTTGTCGGCGGTGGGCTATCCGGATTTGAGTATTTTTAACTTCAGTATCAATGGTTCCACGGCTCAGGTGGTGGAGCTACAGCTCTCGCTGTTGCTCGATTCCAAGTACCGTCCGGGGCTGATCATTTGGGCCGATGGTGCCCGCGCCTTCAATAGCGGTCGGCAAGATTCGACCTTCCAGGCGATTCAGGCTTCTCCAGCCTACCAACGCTTGAATCAGGGCTCACTGCCGCCGTTGTTCAGCGATGATGATCCCCTGGGAAAAATACGGCTTGGCCAGTCGGATAGCGGTTTTTCCCACGTCACGCGCTGGTTCGATGTGCAGGGGCTCGATACTTGGCTCGACGAGCGAGTGGGGCGATGGTCTTCGACCCATGGGCAGCGCGATCGCATCCAAGCCTATCTCAAACAACGCTTTGCCCAAGGGGTCACAGACCTCCAGCGCAACACGGGGCTAGCCCAGGCTGGCTTTGACCACGGCGAACTGGTTCCCGATGCCCCAGAGGGCGAGGGGGTGATTGATTTCGATGGCTTCATGCCACTCTCTAGCCGGTTTAATCCTGCCACCTACTACCAGCGCTACTCCCGCGTCAGTGGTGCCTACGACGGCGACTACCAGCGGTTTCGCCTCAGCGGTGTCCAGCAACAGTCTTTGGACAATGTGGTGCGTCTGACCCAGGAAAAGCAAATTCCGCTGGTGTTTGTCAATTTACCCTTGACGGGTGACTATTTGGATCCGGTGCGATCGCGGTACGAACGGCTGTTTCAAAAGGACATGTTCCAGCGCATGACCGAGCGTCAGCTGATGTTCCGAGAGTTGTCTACGCTGTGGCCTGCCGAAGTGGAGAATTTTTCGGATCCCAGTCATCTCAACCTCTACGGCGCGCGTCAGGTCTCGATGCATCTGTCCGAGGATCCGTTGATTCCCTGGCCCCAGGCGATTCGCAATTGACCGATGCTGGGTAATGGGCTTTCGACTGCGTTGCGGCCATTCGCCCCTAGAATAGCTTAGACATTGTTGCGAACAGTAAAGTTACGACGAATAAAGCCATGGCACAGCCGCGCCTTCTCTCCGGAATTCAGCCCACCGGCAATCTACACCTGGGAAATTATCTCGGTGCCATTCGCAACTGGGTCAATCTTCAGGCCGGACATGACTGCTACTTGTTCATGGCTGATTTACATGCGGTTACGGTGCCCCATGACCCGGCCTTGTTGGCTCACAATGTGCGTAAAGTTGCAGCCACTTACATCGCCTGCGGTATTGATCCCCAGGTCTCGACCATTTTTGTCCAGTCTCATCTTCCGGCTCACAGCGAGCTGGCCTGGTTGTTCAACTGCATTACGCCGCTCAATTGGCTAGAGCGGATGATCCAGTTTAAGGAGAAAGCCGTTAAGCAAGGGGAAAATGTCAGCGTTGGCCTGCAAAATTACCCCGTGCTCCAGGCCGCCGACATTTTGCTCTACGAGCCAGACTTCGTGCCCGTCGGCGAAGACCAAAAGCAGCATCTCGAACTCACCCGCGATATTGCCCATCGATTCAATCATCTGTTCGGTGAAAAAAGTCCGAAGGGTTCCGATCAGCCCCTGCTCAAGGTACCAGAGCCGCTGATTCAGAAGGCGGGTGCCCGCGTCATGAGTTTGAGCGATGGCAGTAAAAAAATGTCCAAATCCGACCCGTCGGAGCTGAGCCGCATTGACTTGACCGATTCGCCCGAGTTGCTCCAAAAGAAAATTAAAAAATGTAGAACCGACCCCCAGCGTGGTCTGGAGTTTGACAACCCCGATCGCCCCGAGTGCCACAATTTGCTGACGCTGTACATGCTGCTGTCGGGCCAAGCGAAAGACACTGTTGCCGCTGACTGTGCTGACCTGGGCTGGGGGCAGTTCAAACCGCTGCTGACCGAGACCTTAATCGAGCACTTGAGTCCGATTCGAGTGCAATATGAAGCCTTGATGGCGGACACCGACTACTTAGACGGTGTGTTACGACAGGGTCGCGATCGCGCCAACACCGTAGCCAGTCTTACCCTGGAGCGTGTCAAAAACGCGATGGGTTTTATGAAGCCCCTCTAAACCTGACCGAGAACTGGGTCAACTTTTGGCGGGAATCTTGCGGGGGGTGCTGTCGTTCTCGGGGATGCCCCGTAAACTTTGGGGATAAAGCATCGTCCCCTGTATTCGTTTCCTTATTTTTCTTACTTTCTCCAACGCTTTATGACTCAACGACTGCGTCAAGCCATCCAAGCCCAAGAGTTTCTGATCACCGCCGAGGTTGCGCCACCGAAGGGCGGCGACCCCAGCCATATGATTGCCATGGCGCAGTGTCTGAAGGGGCGAGTCCATGCGCTCAATGTGACGGATGGCAGTCGGGCTGTGCTGCGAATGTCTTCGCTGGCCTCTTGTCTGTTACTCGAGCAGCAAGGGATTGAAACGGTTTGTCAGTTTACCTGCCGCGATCGCAACCGCCTTGGCCTCCAGGCCGACTTGCTGGGGGCTCACGCCCTGGGACTTCGCAATATCTTGGCGCTCACCGGCGATCCGGTCAAGGCCGGAGACCAGCTCGAGGCGCGCCCTGTCTTTGATTTGGAGTCCATACGCCTGCTGCAACTCATTCGCAAACTCAACCACGGCTTCGACTGGAGCGACCAGCCCCTCACCGATGGCGCGACAGATTTGTGGGTGGGGCAGCCGTGGATCCGCAATTGCCCAATTTCTCTGCTCTGCAAAAGCGATTTGAGCGCAAAATTGAAGCTGGAGCACAGTTTTTCCAAAGTCAAATGATTACGGATTTTGACCGGCTCGAACAGTTTATGACCCAAGTGGCCAGCCCTTGGGGCAAGCCCATTTTGGCGGGTATTTTTCTGCTCAAGTCTGCCAAAAATGCCCAATTTATCAATCGCTATGTTCCTGGCGTGAATATTCCTGATGCCATCATCAACCGACTGGCCCAGGCCCAGGATCCACTGGCGGAGGGGTGGCGATCGCGCCGAGCAGGTGCGCCAAGCCCAAACTCTCTGTCAGGGAGTTCACTTGATGGCCGTAAAGCGAGAGGATCTGATTCCAGCGATTTTGGATCAAGCCGGTATTGTTCCGAAACTCGCGATCGAACCCGTGCGCAGCAATCGTGCCACCAGCCCCGTGCCACAGGCCGCCACACTGGTTTAGGCTGTGGAGGTGGGGTTATGCGGGTCAACCACAGGTCATCGACAGGTCATCGACATGGTCAATTCCGTCTTTCCGGGCGTCTCTGTCTCTACGGTCACCTACAGTCCGATTCACGAATTGTTTGACTCCCGCGTTTGGGAATATTGGGCGATGTTGCTGGTCATGGGGGGGATGGTGGTCTTGGGTTATGGCGTGGCGCGGCAAGAGGATCGCGATCGTGCCCTTCGACGTCAGAAACGGCAGTTGGGGCGATCGCGGCTGTCTCCTCCCCCGCCCCAACTGTCTCGCCCCCGTCAGCGGGCCGTGAGCTACGACGTTCGTTCTGACCGAATGAATGACCCTCGCCCCAGTGACCCTCGCCCTGGTAGCTCTCCAAGACGCCGCTAACCGTTGGGCCTTTAGGGGCAGTGCTTGAGAACCCGTCACACCAGTTTTTACGATTCTTAATGCCAAGGGCTCGCAAATCGTTCTAAGTTAACAAAATAGAAGGCTTTTAAGATTCGGATCACAATTCGGATTAATTTCTGAAATTAGGACTTTTAATTGGGACTTTTAATATGAGCGTTAATCTGGCGACCATGCTGCGAGAAGGGACCAAGAAGTCCCACACAATGGCAGAGAATACGGGCTTTGTAGCTTGCTTTCTCAAGGGCACTGTGGAAAAGAAGTCCTACCGGACGCTCGTGTCAAATCTGTATTTCGTCTACTCAGCCATGGAAGCAGAGTTTGAGCGTCTCAAGGATCATCCTGTTCTTTCCAAGGTCTACTTCCCGGTGCTGAACCGCAAGGATAGCCTAGAGCGCGATCTGCAATATTACTTTGGTAACGACTGGAAGAGTCAGGTACAGCCTTCGATCGCCACCCAAGCCTATGTCGATCGCATCCACGCAGTCGCTGGTGAGGCCCCCGAACTGCTGGTCGCCCATGCCTATACGCGCTATCTGGGCGATCTGTCCGGTGGCCAGATCCTCAAGAAGATTGCCCAGAATGGAATGAACTTGGTCGATGGCAATGGCACGGCATTCTACGAGTTTGAGGCGATCGACGACGAAAAAGCCTTCAAAAATACCTATCGCGCTGCAATGGATGACTTGCCGATTGACCAAGCGGCTGCGGAGCGGATTGTCGAAGAGGCCAATGATGCCTTTGGCATGAACATGAAGATGTTCAATGAATTGGAAGGCAATTTGATTAAGGCGATCGGAATGGCCTTGTTTAATGCCCTGACCCGTCGCCGGAGCCGAGGTACGACAGAACAACCGGTTGCCGCGAGCTAGAGTGTCTGTTCGCAGATTGTTCTTCGTTTGACAGGTCGGAACGAGCTGCGGTTTTGGGCGGTGTTGTGGGTGGGGTAGGGCGCTGTAGTCTTGCACCCAGGGCCAGTAGCAGTGGCAACAGCAACATCGCCACCACCAGGAAAGCCGCCCATTGAAAATGGCAGGGCGTTTGTGGCCTTGGGTGGAGTAGCCGCAGCTCAAGCAGATGTCCACTTGATCGCTATTCAGGCTGCCACAAACTTTGCAAGGAACAAGGGCCATCGGCGTTTTAACCCAAGGGTTTAGGTGGTCAGTCCGTGCTCGAGGGCATAGCGCACGAGTTCGGTGCGGCTATTGGTGCCCGTTTTAGAAAAGAGACGACTGACATACTTCTCGACGTTGCGGACACTGGTCTCGAGCTGCTTGGCAATCTCCTTGTTCATCAGCCCTTGGGCCACCAAATCGAGCACGCTCTTCTCGCGAGGGGTGAGATCAATTTGAATCGGCGGTGGTGTTGAAGCGATGCCGACGCCCGACTTACCCATGACGGCGCGACGAATTTCTTCGATTTGTCGTGCCAGCTCTGCCAGCTGGGGCGAATCACCACCGCCCTGAACCGAGCCCACCGTTGCGGCACGCCGTCCGATCAAATTGCTCACGATCGCAACCAATTCATCCGGGTCAAAGGGCTTAGAAAGGTACCGATCGACCCCAGCGTTATAGCCTTGGATGCGATCGCTCGTCATCCCCTTCGCGGTCAAAAAGATGACGGGCAAGGCCTTAAAGCGGTCGTCTCCGCGCATTTGCGCCAAAAACTGATAGCCATCCACCCGAGGCATCATCACGTCGCTGACGACCAGATCGGGTACGAATTGCTGGAGCTTCTCCCAGCCTTCCTCTGCATTACTGGCAACCTGTACCGTGAAGCCACTGTCTTCCAGGTAAGCCTGGACGGCTTCGCGCATACCGGGTTCATCGTCAACGAGGAGAATATGTCCTGACGCCATAGAGAAGATCGCTTGTGTTCGTTCAAGCTTTAGTTTAGCCGGGATTGGAGAGTGGTCGGAGAAAATTATCCGCATCACGGCTGAGGCCAGAGTCACCGAACCTAGACAGCTGGGTTTCTGTCCACTGGTGCAAGGTAAGCGATCGCCCACTGATTAGACTTTGAATAGGTTAGGAACTCCAGGGAGTCAACGGATAGCAGCATAGGTTGCGATCGCGCCAAAACCGTTGAACCATATCCAAAACTCTGCCCACAAGGCTTGCCCACAAGACTTTCACAATCCAATTATAAAACCGGTACAATTCCCGGAGAGGGGCCATGCTCAACATCTTGAGAAGCAGCCTAGGGCGCTTCTTTCGCAATTCTAGCAAAATCAAGAATGAACCGCTTAATAAAGTGAGTTTGATCATCATTATTTTGATCGATCTCTTTATTTTATTTAACACATTTAGTGGTCTCAGCGAGATTTCCCAGTGGCCTCTGAGCCCTTTTCAAGCCTATCCCTGTCAGGCTGAATGGCAAAATTATCGCCAGGGCAAAGAACCGGATAAAGACATCAATATTTTGCGATCGACGCTAGACCGACAACCCGTGGAAACTTCCTATCCGGGAGAAACGCCCCCCGTAAGCTTTGAGCAACAGTATGAGCAACAAAAGATAGGCCACCTGGGTGAGGTTTCAGCGATTTGCCTGAGCTATGGCAGGCTCCAAGATGGCGTCACGAATGCGGAGAGTAAAGGCTTCAAGAAGGCGATCGATCAAAAGCAAGTTGAAATTAGTACCTTACAAAATGCGAGCGCCCAAATTCGGGCTCAGTATGACTCAACCCTGCTAGAGCGGGTTGCAGGGCAATCGCCAGAGCAGTCCATCAATGCCGTCGGCCCCGAAAAAGCCAAGCAGCAGCTGACGGAAAATAATAACAAAGCCGTCGTCCTCAAGCGAGAGATCAAAGCCCTTGAAGCTCAAATTCTCAATCACCCCAGTAGTACCCAGTTTCTCGCATTTCTCAACAACAATCAGCAGTGGAAATCTCTAGATCAAGCCTATCAAAAGGCATCCTTTTGGCATCCAACGATTCAGCTGATTTTCCAGGCTTGCTTCTTGCTGCCGCTGATTTTTCTGGCACTTCTGATTCATCGATTTTGTCAGCGTAGGGGCTATGGCTTGGCTGCGCTGATTAGCTGGCACTTGCTGGTTGTGTTCTTGATTCCATTTGGCCTCAAAGTCTTTGAACTGCTCCAGTTTGGCGCTATTTTTGAGGTTCTGACCCGGTTTATTCTAGAACTCTCGCGGGGATTGATTTTCCTCATTCGGTACGCGGCGATCTTGGCAATTCCGCTGCTTGGGTTTGGCCTGATTCGATTGTTTCAGCGGTTTGTGTTTAACCCCAAAATCCAAGCGGCGAGTCGGGTGCAAAAGTCCCGCTGCATTCGCTGCGCCAAACGTCTTGGCCCCCATGATGACCATTGCCCCCACTGTGGTTATCACCAAATGACGGAGTGCCCGAGCTGTCATGGTCTCACCTATAAGCATTTGCCTCACTGCAAAAACTGCGGTGCGTCCCAAGAGCTGGGGGCGATCGCACCCCAATCTAAACCTCAAAAACCATACATCAAGGACCATTGCCAATCAAAATGAACGGAGCTCAGTAGTCGGGATGTGTAAATTCGGAGTTGGCATCTAGCATATTCACTTGGGCAGCTTGGATGGCCTCGGCTTTGGTCATGCCCTGGGTGAGACCTCGGTACAGATCCGTCATCAAAACCTGAGTACTGGAGTCGTTCACCTGCCAAAGCGAGGCGATCGTGGCCTTGGCCCCGGCGCGCTGCATTTGACAACCCAAACCGAGGATTTCTTCCCCCTTGCCCAACTGGCCATAAACATACAGCGACCCAATCCCTTGATTCCATCAACGGTGAGGTCACAGATCAATGGCGAAGTCACAGACTTATATCATCCAAGAACTGATGCCTGGGATGAACACTTCATATGGGACGAAAATTTTCCATCATGGTGGGAAAGACAGCTATTGGCCGAGCAACCATTGAGCGTTTGCGTCTAAATCGAGGGCGTTGCTGAATGATGGGATGAAGCAGCGAATGAGCTTTGGCTCTAGGACGGACGAACCGCTGTTCGTCCCTACCGTTTTCATCCTTTGATTCAGCGACGCCAAATCGAGAAGGTGTTGTTAATTTGCGACAAGCGCCAAAGCCTGGGAATAGGCAGCCCGAGCATCACCAGCATGGGGTGCAACGCATCAGGAATTCCGATCGTGAGTTGAGCCATCTTGTCCTCAGTGGCAACCGGGCACGATCGCGTTAGGGCTTAGATTTTAAGGCTTGTTTGGCAAGTTGGCGCTGGCGAGCCGCGATCGCCGTTGCCTCCGCCGCCTCCGCCGCCTCCGCGATTTGCTCAGCAGTTGCTGAGACATCTGCTGTCCAATGTTCTGTTTCTGTGCCATCTTCAGGCAGCCGCTTCGCTGCTTGATAAAGCTTCACGTAGGCCTTCGCCGACTCTGCCCAGTCTAGATTCGCCGCCATGCATCGCGCTTGCAACGCTCGCCACTGGTCAGGGTAATGAAAACCTTCCCAGGCTCGGATCATGCAGGTGTATAGATCCAGGGGTTCATAGCGATCGAAGCAGTAACCATTGCCACTTTGGGTGGCCGGGTCGTGATGAAACACGGTATCGACCAAGCCACCCGTCCGACGCACAATCGGCACGGAGCCGTAGCGCAAGGCCAACATCTGGCTAATGCCGCAGGGTTCAAATCGAGAGGGCATCAAAAAGGCATCGGTACCTGCGTAAATCCGGCGGGCCAGGGCGTCGTTGTAGAGTAGATAGACCGACATCCGGCCCGGAAAGCGGGTGGCCATTTCCCAGAGCTGGGTTTCGTAGTAGCGATCGCCCGTTCCCAAAATAACAATTTGGCCATTCGTATAGGACAAAAACTGCCCTAACATTTGAATCGCTAGGTCAATCCCCTTTTGCTCCACGAGGCGAGACACAATCCCCAAGACAAAAGCCTGGGAATTGGGACTGAGCCCCACTTCGGTTTGCAAGGCTAACTTGTTTTCCGATCGCACCTCTAGGTTGGTTTGCGTGTACTGACGGGCGATCGCCGGGTCCGTCGCCGGGTCATAACTCTCGGTATCAATGCCGTTGAGAATTCCCCGCAACTTACCGCTGATAAAGGACAGCAGTCCCTCAAGCTGTTCGCCATAGAGCGCGGTTTGAATTTGTTGACTGTAGGTAGGCGACACGGTGCTAACTTGGTCGGCATAGAGCAAGGCCGCTGCCAGGGTGTTGTGGCCTTGCATGTACCAGGGGCACCAGGTCATGCGCTCGAGTTTCCAGCGCCAGGGCCCTTGGTAGGCCAGGTTGTGGATTGTGAACACGGTAGCAATGTCCGGCGATTGATGCATCCACACCGGAATCATACCCGTATGCCAGTCGTGGCAGTGGATGACTTCGGGTTTCCAATAGTTCCAGGCAAATTCTGCGGCACCGTTGGCAAAAAGGTAAACCGCCAGTCCTCGTCCAAGGTGCCGTAAATCTCTGGCGGATCGAAAGCCGGGTGGCCAAACAGATAAAGCGGTACATCGGAGTTAGGCAACAGCGTTTCGTAGACGGCAAAGCGATTGAACATCGCCTCGCCCCACCAAACCGGCTCTGTCGGCACCTCAACTTTTTTGCTGATGCCACCGTAGTAGGGCATGAAGATGCGGACATCATGGCCCATGGCCCGTAGAACCTTGGGTAAGGCACCGACGACATCACCCATGCCGCCCACTTTGGCGAGGGGGGCAACTTCAGCTGCAACGAAGAGGATTCGCATGGGGTGATGACCAGAGAAAAAGGTTGGAATGCGGGAAGGCTGGGCCGATCGCAACAGTCCTCAAAAGCCTATCAAAGTTTGGTTGCCAAGATCTCGACCGCATTGCCAACCTGCAAGTGGCCGAGTCCGCGCTGTACCAGATTTTGACCAAACCAAATTTTGCCTGCTCGTAACCGATACTTCGCTAAGGTTGGCATGGGTTCTCGGACTTGAATACCGGTTGCTTGATCAACCCCTGGAACAGAGCAGCGATCGCACCCTTTTATTAGGTCAAATTCCACTGGCCCAATCCGAATTCGTGCCCAAGTGTCCTCCGCGAAGGCATCACAGCCGCTCACGACCAAATTGGGCCGAAACCGATTCATCGGCACAGGCTGGGAGAGTCGGCCATTCAAGTCTGCTAAGGAAGCCTCTGAAGTCAGCAAAAACGGATAGGCATCGGCAAAACTCACCAGCTGGTCGGCCCCCAGCTGGCCGTGGGCTGTGGGACGCTGGGCGTCATCGGGCATGTAAACCAGTTGGCAGGGAATCTGAAGAAATTCGCTCAGCCAGACCTGAGCCTCAAGGCCACAGTGGAGGGATTGGGTGCGATCGCCCCAGATTTCGACCTCCACGGTCTCCACGGCCTGCGTCAGGAAGAGGTTTAGGGGCAGCATTCCGGGGGCTTCTAACGTGAGACGATCACAGTCCAAGCGGCCCAAGGTATTGCCCAGGCCCACGCGAATGAGCGCCAGGCGGGGAAATTGACGCTGGGTGATAAATTTGCCCCGCGAATCGGTGATGAGGTAGCGGCGATCGCCCTGCAACCCTCGTGCTTCGACCTGGGCCGTTGGCAACTCGATGCCTGCGGCGGATTTAATCGGGTAAATATGAAGGCCGGACAAAATCAAAGATGCAGTCATTGACGCGTGCGGATTAAACCAAGGGCACGCGTTACAGTATGTCAGATCAAGTGATCGCTCGGGTGGGGCGATTGCCGAGTCGTCTCATACCCCTATGAAATTATGACCGGGCAAAACAAGACTGGGCAAAACAAGACTGGCCAAAACAATCTTTCCTTCCCCCCCATGGGCTGCGGCACCTGGGCCTGGGGCAATCGGCTGCTGTGGGGCTACGACAAACGCATGGATCCAGAGCTACATCGGGTGTTCGATCGCTGTGTCGCCAGTGGCGTGACGCTGTTTGATACGGGCGATTCCTACGGTACCGGGACACTGAAAGGGCGCAGTGAGTTGCTGTTGGGGGAGTTTGAGCGGGCCTACCAGGGCCCCAATAAAGAGCGAATTTGTCTGGCGACGAAGCTGGCACCTTATCCCTGGCGGTGGTCGAAGGGGTCGATCGCCGCCGCATTTCAGGCTTCGGCTCAGCGACTGGGGCGAGTCGATTTGGTGCAACTCCACTGGTCTACGGCCAACTATGCGCCTTGGCAAGAGGGCGCATTGCTGGATGGCTTGGCGGATTTGTATGACCAGGGGCTCGTGGGCGGGGTGGGGCTCTCGAATTTTGGCACTCGGCAGCTTCGAAAAATTTATCCTCGCTTCCAGCAACGCGGGGTACCGGTGCGATCGCTCCAAGTCCAATATTCGCTGCTTTCAACCTACGCGGTGACGGAGTTGGGCGTTAAGGATCTTTGCGATGAGTTGGGTATTCAACTCATTGCCTATAGTCCGCTGTGCTTGGGTCTTTTGACGGGGCGATATTCGCCGGATGGCCCGAAGCCAACGGGGTTGTTGCGCAAGCGCCTGTTTAAGCAGCTGTTGCCGGGGGCGCGATCACTCCTCGCCACGCTCCAGGTGATCGGCGAAGCTCACCAAAAAACCATGGCCCAAACAGCACTCAACTGGTGCATGGGCAAAGGCACGATTCCGATTCCAGGTGCAAAGGATTTGTGTCAAGCAGAACAAACATCGGTGCCTTAGGCTGGCAACTCAGCAAAGGTGAGATTCTGGAGCTAGACAAAGCTTCCGCCAGTCTCGATCGGAAAATGGTTCAAAATATTTTTCAGACTCGATAAAACAGCACAGCTCAGTTGTCCATGTTGGCAGCGGTCTGGGGAGACCCCACCCCAGAAGACGAGCCCAGAAAATACCGATGCCACTCAACCATCTACCTTAGAAAATAAGGGGTCAGCACACATCTGTAGTTTGTAAAGTAAAGTTTGTAAAGGAGTGATCCATGGAGACCATTCGTGCAGTAAACGGGGATCCAGGTGCGGTTTGGGATGAGTTGAGTTGGGTTGAGATGAACAGTTCAGAACAGGGCCAATGGGCTGTTTTGGGTTGGGATGCAGATAGTTGGGAAGAAGAAACAGATCCACCGAATTCCGACGATCAAGCGTGGGAAGATCTGACCCCTGCAGAACGCACGGCAGCTGAAAAACTGGGCTATACCGAACTTCTTTGGAATGAGGAATAAACAGTCTATTCCTAGACAATGACACGACGCTTATGCATCCTAATCTAGTCCTTTTCGAGTTCTAATTGAACTTTTGCTTCAGCCAGTTCGGCCTGCTGCCTAGGACTCAGCGTCGGGTAACTTAAATTCAGTGATTTCAGTTTGTTGACCACAATATCAGCCACAGCCCAGCGCATAAACCACTTTTTGTCTGCTGGGATCACATGCCAAGGCACATGCTCAGTACTCGTATGGCTGAGAACGTCTTCATAAGCCGCCATGTATTGGGGCCAGAGTTGTCGCTCTTGCAGATCTCCAGCAGCAAACTTCCAGTTTTTTTCGGGTTGTTCAATGCGCTTCAGGAAACGGCGCTTTTGTTCTTTTTTAGATACATGCAAAAAGAATTTGAGCACCACAACGCCATTGTGAGTCAAATAGGATTCAAAGTTGTTGATTTCGTCAAAACGCTGATGCCAAATATTCTGGCTATTTTTAATTGAAGTGGGTAACTGCTGATGCTGCAAATACTCGGGATGCACCCGAACCACCAGCACTTCCTCATAGTAAGAACGGTTGAAAATGCCAATGCGTCCCCGCTCCGGCAGTGCTTTCATGTTGCGCCAGAGGTAGGTCTGATCGAGCTCTTCAGCGGAGGGGGATTTAAAGCTATATACCTGGCAGCCCTGGGGATTGACGCCGGACATGACGTGCTTGATGGTGCTGTCTTTTCCCGCTGCATCCATCGCTTGAAAAATCAACAGGATGGCATAGGTATTTTGGGCGTAGAGAATGTCCTGATACTGACTGAGGGCCTCAACACCCTTCTGAAGTTCTCCTTGGGCCTGGGTTTTGTCGGTGAACGAACCGGTGAAGTCGGTGGGGTGATCGGAGAGTGAAACTTTGCTACCGGGTTTAATCAAAAAGTTGGCCATTGCTGTGTTCAGTGCTTGCTGCTAGGGTGGATTGGCCCTGGGCCTGAAACGGGCGATCGCACCCACAGCCCTCAAGGCGGCTATCGAGGCAGCTCTCGGGCGGCTCTCGCATTCCTCAGTTTACGCCATTAGGATTTCAACCAATTTTTGGGTAATCGGAAAACCGGTTTTGTTTTCGAAGTGAATAAACATCGGGCTAGGATTGGCTTCTAAAAAGAAATACTCGCCACTGGGGGTAACGCGCCAGTCGATCGCCGTCCATTCCAACAACAGAGCCCGTGCGATCGCCCGAGATTGTTGCGCGACCGCCGCCGGTGGCTGTAACGGAATCAGCTGGGCCCCATCGTCTTGCCGAAAGTCCACGGCGTCGCTGCGAATTTCTGCCGTGTACACCGCATCACCCAACACGTAGCTACGCACATTGGTGCCCGCCACGTATTGTTGAAGTGTCACGGGTGCAAACCGCAGCGTCTGTCGCAGGCGTTCGGTTTCCAGGTGAGCCGGGGATACCCGCTCGGTATGGGCACCGCCGTAAACAGGCTTAAAGATCAGTTCCCTTTGACTCGCTGCAAAATCCTGCAGGATTTTGGGATCGTTGCTGATGACGGTGGCGGGAATGGTGACACCGAGGCGGTGCACTTGGGCGAGCTGACGGGGTTTTTCTTGGTGGAATTGGTAGGCAGTCCAGGAATTCACCCAGCGGATGTCGGGGAACTGGAGCAGCGATCGCGTCAAGCTTAGGCAGTCCCACTCAGCAATTTGCCGGGATTCTGCGGGCATTGCCGGGGGGGCCACGCCAGAAAAGTTGCGCCAAAACACACTTTTGATCTGATGGAAGGAGATGCGATCGCCACTTGCCAAGACCAGCTCAGCTGTCTGTGCCTGGGGAATGAGAGAAAGTCGGCTCTCGGTGGGAAATGCGCAGGTATCCCAATAGTAAACCTTGCACTGAGCTGCTTCCAGAGCCTGGTAGATGCGGGCGGCATGGGGGTCGGCAGCGTTACCGAGAACGAGAATGGTCGTACGGGATTCCCTGGGGACAATGGCTTGGGTCATTTTCTTTAATCAAGATCTTTTTTCAGGCTTTTCCTTCGCGCTTGCTCTAGGAGCGCTCATGTAATCGCTGACCTAATCGCTGACCTAATCGCTGACCTAATCGCTGACCTAATCGCTGACCAGATGTTGCAACACCATCCTATTGATCTCATTTCACTGGAAATAAGCACGAGCCGGAAAAAGTAACGATGATTCAGAAGGCCGAATTCCAATAAAGAATATTTCGCAAGTATTTTACACAACAAATCAGTATTTTTGCGGTTACTTCACCCACTCATCCAGTCATTTGTCTTAACTTATAAGCTAGGTCTTCAGGGCAATAGAACCATTCTTTTTTGCTTTCCCTAGGCGTTTTCTCAAGAGAGATTTCTTAGATCTGCTGAGTCTGGGTGTATCTATTTTGTCGATTGTTTGGGTTGCTTTTTCGTCGTTTTGTTGTGAATTGAAACTTGAAAAACGACTTTAAGCATCGATCACAAGAATCCCATACTCAGGAGATTTTTACTGTGTCTAATTGCATGACGCGTTCACGCCTCACCATCGCTCGCTTGCCGATGGGCCGCATGTTGCTGGGAGTCTGTCTGCCGATGCTGGCAGGTACCCTGGCGATCGCTGCGCCCGCAGGGGCGGCAAGCTTTGCCGATTCCAGCACGCGATCGGAGCTGTTTAATTTCGCACTCAATGGCGTGGAAGCAAAGCCATTTTTTACAGATACCGATACGAATACGGACACAATCGTTCTTGGCGGCGTGTCCGCTGTCGGGGCAATCAGTGATGCCAAGGCCGTCTTTGAGGAAAACCCTGGCTTTGCCAGCGGCCTCTCCGAAGCTGCAGTCCAGGGCACAGGGCCGCTCGCTTATCTGGGTCGCGCAACGGCTACAGCAGAGGCGCTTGGTTCGTTTCATGCCAGTGGTCTGTTCACCTTTGATTTCAGTGCGCTTCTGGATTTGGAATCTCTGGCGGGGGAATCCTCTCGGGAATCGGCATTGGCGTTGGGCGATATTCGCTGGTCGCTGTTTGCAGAGACGGAACAGGGATCAGAACTGTTGGATTATTTTAGCCTGTCAGGGTTGTTGGCATCTAGGAGTGATCCAGATTCGTTTGAGGCTGATTTTAGCGATCGCGTCACCCTCTCGCCCTTGGATTGTGGCTTGCCGGGCGGCTCCTGCGTCGAGAGTTTCTTCGCAGCGCCCGGTCAGTCGGGGAATCGTGAGTTTGCTCGCGCAGTGATCAATGGCCGCTATCAGCGAGAATTTACCCATCCAACAGTACTTCGACTGGTGCAAGCGCAACAAAGCCTAGCCGGAGTCGAAGCTGTGCCGGAGGCTAGCAATATTTTGGCTCTGGGTGTCTTAGGGCTGGGCCTTGGGGGAATGCGGCGTTTTTCAAGGTAGGCCGCTGCCCCGAACTCAAGTTCGAGACTCATTTTCATAGCCCGCTTTCGCGGGCTAAAACCTTCTCTAGAGAAAGTCTTCAGGCTTTCTTGTTGCGCTGCGACTCCTATCCTGATTTCATGGGCGTACGAGCTTCACTTCGGCATTGCTTTGAATGCGGTGGTTGAGTTCGCTCATGAGCCATTCATGGAAAAGCTGTTCCAGAATCGTTTCGCGGATTTCGACCGTGAGATCAGCTTTGACAAATTTTTGAGGCAGTAGAAGATGATGGCCTTCATCAGTGCAAATCGGCGGAATCAGCACACCCGCCTCCGCGCCAAAAACCGCAGCGCCTAAGACTGCTGTCATGGCACTCCGAGCCAGCAAACCCTGGTAGCCGCAGCGATCGCGTCTTTCCTCATCAATGTCGTAAGAGTGAGCTGCTTCAAAAAAGCTGATTTCTTTATTGTCAATTTGGTAGAACAGCTCTTGGGCCAAGCGCTCGCTACTGACAATGAGTTGGTAAAGCATCACCTTGTCGTAATGGACACGGTTTTGATAAAAGACCTTTTCGATGTCTTTTTCGAACAAAAATTCTTTGAGCTTTTGGGTGAGGAGGCGATCGCGAATGCCGATTTCCCAATCTCCCGGATCAATGCCTTCGCCTTCAAGCCAAGCTAGGGTGTCCGAGGCTTTTTCTAGCCCCATCTGCCGCCGAAATATATCGACTTCCACTTGAACCTCGCTGTCCGTAATCGATAGCGAGGTTCGTTCAGCATGTTCAAGGATAATACTTTTTGAGAGAATATTATGACAGACAGACTTGAACTGAATAGTGCTTTTGAGGAAGTCAACGATTTTCTGGGGAGTGACTATTTTTTCCAACGTGTTTCGCATAGAACAACCGTTTAATACTTCTGGCAGGCACCCATCAACAGCTGATCAACAAGCTGAACAACTCTGTCTCTATGGTTGCACAAAGACCAAAATTCTAAGCGAGTTTACGGCTATCTTCATCGGTTGCTTAAAATCGACAAAAGCAGTTTTGGCTAGCTTGATCGTTACTCGAGAAACAAACGTTAGAAAATTGGTAGTTCAGTGGAGTCCAACCATCGCTCCGGTTTACCCCCAGGAAGAGGATCGCTCCGTTGTCCATTGGCTATAAGTCTTTTCATTCCCTCTATAGATCGAGTTTCCCCAGTAGGAAGAACCGGAACTCTGTCCCTGGTTGTAAGATGCAGCGCTAGCCCAAGCTTGAGCCTGGGAGTAACCAGGCCGGACGGAAGTGCGAACATTGGCCTCCGTCGCCGTGCTCTGGCCAGCGGCTCCGGCATAGGCAACAGCAACCGCATAACCGTTGCCAGTTCCCACCGCGCCAGTGGCGACAGTCGAACCGCTACCGGAGATCTGGCATCGATCCGAAACCAGCTCGCAATACTCTACATTGTCCAAATCGCTAATGTTCATGATTGGCTGCTCAAATGGGTTAACTGTCATCAATCAAAGCAGGCTTAAACGCATGGATGAAGGTCTAAGCCTTTATTAGAGAGCCTTTCTCAAGACGCTCTAATAAGGGATTATTCCAATTTGGACAACAGGCCAGTATCCGATCGAGCAAAATGCGTTCTGATGCATTCTAAAGATGCAACTCACAAGTGAGGCCCAGTTGGAAAATGTACTCCTAGGAGCCAACGATCGCAATGGAGGAACTGCTGGAGTAGGAACCTGATTCACTCACTCGAGTGATGGTGGTCGCTTGAGTAAAGGTTGACCTAGGCCACTTTGGATTGCTCAAGGCAAGACTAGTGGCAGAGGCTGTCGCCGTACGCCCCAGACGAGGGTACTGAAGCCAGGCAGCATAAAGCGCATTCCCAGATGGACTTCCCCAGCCAGCCGAACCGCTGATCGGCGTCTTGGGCGCAGCTTCAAGATAGTTCAAGTCAGAAATCTTTATCACAGTTGCTTCTCCAGTTTCGATCGAAACATTCGCGAATGGCCAGCACATCTAATAATAGACACATCGACCGAAACGTCAAATTAACTCGAATGCTTGACACAGATCAATTCTAACTAGAATATTAACGATTAAAGACAGCGACCCAAATTGCTATCAAATCTCGCTTGAGTTTGTAACAATTCAGGCCGCCGATCACGCCCTAGGGCATATTGAAACCGATCAAGCTAGCCAGCTAGAATCTAGTGGTAGCTGATAGCAGCACCGGAGCTGACGAAGGACTGGGAAACACCAGGCTCGACCTGGGTGCCGAAGATGATGCTGGTCGCTTGAGCAACGCCACCATTGGCATCAGAAGAACCGGTCACGCTAGCAGAGTTGCCGGTGATGTTCACGTTAGCTTTGAAGTTGTTGGAAAACTGGTTGGTCACTTTCGTGAACACGTCTTGCTTCAGGTTGAAGGCGCTATTGATGTTGATGCCTTTAGAACCAGCAACTTCTGAAGTTGCAACTTCGACGTAGGACAGATCAGAAATTTTCATTGCGGTATCCTGCTTATGTTTGGAGTGGAAGATGCGTTCGAGTAGCCAGACTATCAACTAATTCGGACGCGTCGATCATGATTTATGTCGAGGCCTAAATCCTTAGAAGCCAAGCGCCAAAGACTCAGACCTCAATCAGTTTTACACTTGGTTGCGGCTCAAAACTAATCAGGTAGATATCACTACAAAAGAACTAGTTCTGAGCTGCCAACCACCTAGAACCTAGTGGTAGCTGATAGCAGCACCGGAGCTGACGAAGGACTGGGAAACACCAGGCTCGACCTGGGTGCCGAAGATGATGCTGGTCGCTTGAGCAACGCCACCATTGGCATCAGAAGAACCGGTCACG
>JAAUOP010000156.1 GCA_012034805.1 Synechococcales cyanobacterium CRU_2_2
AACCTAACAACTTATTCTCATGCACGATGCTGACAACTCCCCCCCTGCCGGTATTCTCAACGCGCTACGCGCGTCATGATCCCAGTCTCAGCCCGTTATCCAGGCAATCATGCGGGCTAACACGCCCGGTTGGGTATTATCAGGCAAAACTGCATGATAACAACCCATTTCCAGGTATTATCCCGGCATCGCTGCCTGATAACACCCCTGAGCAGGTATTATCAGGCTTGTCTCAGTATAATCACCCCCCTTTGAGTCAGCGTAGAAAATTACAAAATCTTCACCACCGAGTCAGGGAATCCAGATGTTTCATTCTTACGTTCAGTAGATTTGGCGCTACCTCCTGTTTCACAACCAACGCCACCCCAAGGAAATAGGTGCGATCGCACGCAAAGCCGTCTTGACCTATCTCGCCGTTCAAGAACAAGCGCCCGCCTCCACACAGCAGATCACCTTCAGTGCGTTGCAGCTTCCTTGTTTCTACCAATTTCTGCCCAACAGTCCTAGACAATCAAAGCAGGACGTTTGCCTAAGTTCTGGCTCGCTTCGATCACCGCTTGGCGCGCCCAGGCATCCGCCGCGAGAATGTCATCCAGGCTAGGAGTACTGTTGTTGTGGTCACGATGACGATCGCACACCCCCTCAATCACCCGTGCAATGTCCAAATAGGCGATCGCCTCTTCCAAAAATAACGCCACCGCCTGCTCATTCGCCGCATTCAACACCGCCGTCATCGACCCCCCAGCCCGCCCCGCCGCATAGGCCAAATCCATGCAGGGATACTTGGCGTGATCCGGCTCGCGGAAGGTCAGGGTTCCGGCTTTGACCAAATCCAACGGTTCCCAATCGGTATAAATCCGCTCAGGCCAAGACAGCGCATAGAGCAACGGCAGTCGCATATCCGGCCAGCCCAACTGGGCTAGTTGCGACGTGTCTTGCAGCTCGATCAACGAGTGAATAATGCTCTGGGGATGAATCACAATATCGATGTCATCGTAGTCGAGACCAAACAAATAATGCGCTTCGATCACTTCGAGGCCCTTGTTCATTAAAGTTGCAGAATCAACTGTAATTTTCTTGCCCATCGACCAATTCGGGTGGGTAATGGCATCAGCTACCGTGACTTCCGGCAGCTTCTCGACGGGCCAGTTGCGGAAGGCTCCGCCGGAAGCCGTCAGAATGATGCGACGCAGACCCGCGTCCGGTTTACCCACGACAAAATCCTTGCTATGGGACAACCCCTGGATGCATTGAAAAATCGCGGAGTGTTCCGAGTCGGCGGGAGTGATGCGCACCCCGTGGGCCTGGGCAAGGGGCAAGACGACCGGGCCACCGGCAATCAGAGTTTCTTTATTGGCCAGGGCAATGTCTTTCCCGGCTTTGATCGCGGCAAGGGTGGGGAGTAATCCAGCACAGCCCACAATGCCAGTGACAACGGCTTCGGCGTCGCCGTAGGATGCTACTTCGCAAACCCCATCGGCCCCGGCGCGCAGGAGCGGCTGGGGAGCTACGTCGGCGATCAGGGCCTTGAGCTGAGGCAGATCCTCGGGGCGAGCGATCGCCACAATCTCGGGCCGAAACTGCCGAATCTGCTGGGCCACCAACGCAATATTCCGCCCGGCGGCCATTCCCACAATCCGAAACTGCTCCGGATGGTGCTGCACGATATCGAGCGTCTGGGTACCGATGGATCCGGTCGAACCGAGCAGGGTGATTGCTTTCACAGCCTTAGTTTTCACAGCCTTAGTGATGTCGAGATTCAAATGTTCTCCACATCATAAGCCGAGAGGATACGCGGTCAGCGCAATCTAGCCGATGCCAGTCAATCACACCGGACGGGTCATCACCGAAGCCGCACTGCCGTTCCGGTGGCCGTAATCAAAAACAAAACCCCTTCGTTGTCGATGTTGATCGAGTCTGTATTGATTGCCATGCCGATCACCGCATCGGCACCTAGACGCTGGGCGCGGTCTTCGAGTTCGGCGATCGCCTCGCCTTGTCCCCGCTCAAACACTTTTTCATAGCTGGCAGTCCGCCCACCAAACACATCCCGTAGGCCTGCCATAAAATCTCGTAGCGCGTTGGTGCCGTAGACCACTTCAGCAGTGACGGGGCCGAGGTATTCGGCAATTCCATAACCTTGGAGGAAGTCAGTGGTCGTGGTGATCATAAAACTGGGTGGGGAAGGAGAGAAGAGGGGAAAACGCCCGGAAATTGGGCTTGTTTTTCATTCCCAAGCCAGATCCTCCCGCAAAATTGCCCTTTCCACACAGTCATCCGAAAGATCGGTAAAATTGGGGACGATTCCGCCCGTCCGGATGCGTGCCTTACTGGGGTGGAACTTGAAACAAAATCCCGGCCTAACGCCCTGCCCTCGCATCCCGTTCTACCGAGCCATCTACTCAGAAACCTGTGACTACTGTGTATCGCCCCAACGTCCGCTCCAACACTCGCCCTGGCCTTTTTCCTTCGCTCCTATCCACACTGGTGCTTCTGGGGGCTGTTGCGTTGCCGACGCAGGCCCAACCGATTCGGGTCGAAATTGACCCGAGTATCAAACCCCAAAATCCGGAGCTGCTGCTGAAGCCGCTCTTGGACAATGCAGAGGCAGCGCTCAAGGCCCGCCGGTTTGATGACGCCGTCCGCTACTACCAGTCCGCGACTGAGTATGAGCCAGACAATGAGCGCATTTACTCGGCGCTGGGGTTTGCCCAGTCTCAGCGAGGGGACTTTCGGGCATCGGCGGAGGCCTTTCGGCGGGCGATCGCCTCGACAGCAAAAACGCAGATTTCCATGCTGGTCTGGGCTTTGCCCTCGGCAACCTCGAGGAATACGACCAGGCCTCCCAGGCCTACCGGAAGGCGATCGCCCAGGACAGCAAAAAATACGATGCCTATGTCGGCCTCGGTAGCGTTTTGCAGCGACAAAAGCGATTTGACGAGGCAGCCACGGTCTACACCCAACTCAAGAGTCTTCAGCCCCGCGATTGGCGACCCTACGAGGCCTTGGGAACCATTTTGATCCAAAAACGTAAATATGCTGAGGCGCTGCCGCTGTTGCAGCAGGCGGAAGGGTTTGCACCCAGTAATGGCCGGATCCAGCTGAGTAAAGCGGTGGCATTTCTGGGCCTGAATCGGCCTAGCGAAGGAGCGTCGGCCCTGGAAAAAGCGGCAGTGATTGAACGCACCAACGCCCAGATTTTCTTTAAGCTAGGTGAGGTCTACCAGATCATGGGCCAGGGGCAAAAAGCCTTTGAGGCCTTTCGGACGGCGGTGAAGCTTCAGCCCGATTTCCTGGAGGCCCAGTCGGCGATCGGCAAGCTGCTGATGGCGGAGCGAGACTATCCCAGGGCGATGATTGTCTACAGGCAAATTTTGGAAAAGTCACCGAAGGATGCGGATGCTTATTTTAATTTGGCGATCGCCCTTCGGGCTCGCGATCGGGTCTCCGAAGCCGTAGAAGCCCTGACGAGCGCCCAACGTTTCTTCAAAGAGCAAGGCAACCGTGAGAAACTAGCAGAAACCGAAAAACTCTTGAAGGAACTGCGTTAAGACCAGCGCCAAAACCAAAACCAAAACCTTCAGACCGCGATCGAGCTTAATTACGCAAGAGGCTAAATCCCATGGGCGAATCAAAACGACGCAAACAGCAGCTCGGCGACGAGGAATACCTCAAGGGCCAAAAGGAATACGCCTACCCGTTTTTACCCATCACGAAGCGGCAGTCTGAGGCAATCCTCAAATGGACGACGAAGGGAGCCTGGGTCGGCATTGGATCTTTGGTGGTGTTTTGGGTGGTGCTGCGGTTTATTGGCCCGAGCCTGGGCTGGTGGCAGCTCCTAGACTAGCCGTGACAACTCGCATCACCCCCCATCAACCTTCCGAAGCGGAGGAATCACCCTCGCGCAAGTAGTAGCTCAAAAACGCGGCCAGCGCACCGACCGCGAACCCCAAAATGTTGCGGAACAGCGGCAGAAACTCCGAAGTCCGCGTCACCACCGGGCCAATGCCAAAGGCGATGAACAAAATACCCCACAGCGGTGACAAAATCAGCGGCCACTGCCAAGCAATCAGTTGACCCGGCTTGCGCGGATGGGCCGCAAAACCACAGATCACTCCGCCCAACACCGACGTAATGAGGGTAAAAATCCACTGCTCCTGGGGCAGCCCCGGCACCACCGAACAGCCCCCCCGACGCAAACAACCGTCCAGGGTGCGGATCGACGCCAAAATCGCGCCATCTTCGCCGTTGTCTCGGACGTAGAACTGATTGCCGAAGCGGGTTTGCAACTCAATCCAGAAGGTACGGGGAAAAATTTCGTAGAAATCTCCGCCAACGTTGAAGTTAAGCAAATTACCACCGCGCGAATCGGCCACCACGAGCAGGCTTTTCGCATCTAGGCCCCAGTAGTTTTGAATGGCTCGACCGGGGGTGCGATCGTACTGGGTCAGTACCCTAAGCTTCCAGCCTGTATCCGCCTCAAGAGAGCCCAGTTCTTGGGTTAAGCGTTCCTCTTCTACATCCGTGAGGGTGCGGGCCAGGTCGATGATCGGGGTTTGGATCTCCGGTAACAGCTCAGGATTGTCAAAGGCCAGGGCAGAGGGGGCAAAAACTAGACAGGAGGTGACGATTGCAAGCAAACCCGCAAAAGCTTTTTTCAACAGGCGATTCACCATTAGATGCTTTATGAGACCGTATACTCACATTTCTTTACAGTCTAACGTAGGCGATCGTGGCCTTCAACACAATCTCGAATCTTGACAATCTCGGATCTTGATCTCCTGCCGCTTGATGCCCCAGCGGATTACCCTTCCCCGTCGGACTCGTGCGGCCCGTTCCTAGAGTAGAGTGCGCTTGAGCGACGGCTGAATCAGCAGGACGGCTGTGATGCAAAAGCCGATGAGGGAAAAATTGCCCCTCCCATGGTGACATCGCCGAAGGGAGCCTGCATTACCACGTCGCTCCAGGCCCAGTTGCTGTGGAGGTAGAGATAACGGATGGGTTCGATCGCATAGCTCAGCGGATTGAGGCTCGCGATCCACTGGAGCCAGGTGGGCATAAAGGCGAGCGGGGCTAGGGCCGTACTGGCAAAGAGCAACGGCAAATTCGTCACAAAAATAGCGGCAATCAGCTCAATGTGCCCCGGCAGCGTAAAGGCTAACCCCAGGCTCAATGCTGTCACCGCTAGCACCATCAGCACGACGATCAGCGTGACGATCGCTAATCCGCCCAGACCCGGCAAGCCAGCCCCCAACAGGGTGCTCATGGTTACGATCGCCGCCGTCTGCACCAGCGTCAAGGTCATGATATAGAGCGCCGAGGCCAACACAATCGAAAACCGGGAGGTCAACGGAGCCACCAGGAGTCTGTTCAAGAAGCCAAACTCCCGGTCAAACATTACTGGCAAACCTGCGTTCAGGGCACCACTGAAGGCCGTAAACACGATCACACCTGCCCCCAGAAACTGGCCGTAGGTGACCTGATCGCCAAATAGATTTTGGGGCGCATTTTGGAACAGCGCCCCGAACAGCACAAGCCACATCACCGGCTGAATAATCCCGGCAATCAGCGTCGTGGGGCGGCGCTGGAGCTGGATAAACAGTCGCTGGGTCAGGGCGAGGGTTTCCTGGATGAGATCGCTCAGGTCGGAGGTTTCAGGCGCGATCGCCTGAGGCAAGCTGGCAGGGGGCGTGATGCTGGTGCTCATGGTTGATAGCGGGGAAGGCCGGTGTGTCTGGAGTAGATTTCTGGCCGATCTTTGCAAATTGCCTTCGCAAATTTCTTTCGCAGATCTCCTGAGAACTAGCCTAGCGCAACAATTTCAACTTCAGGTGCTTCCCGTGATGCAGCGGCCTAACGATCTGACAGCCTAACGATTTGATGGCCTAACGATTTGATGGCCTAACGATTTGATGGCCTAACGATTGAGCGGCCAGTCACTGGCGGCGGGCCAGCGATCGGCAGGGTCGCCGCCTTGCCAACGGGGCCATTCGCAGCAAGGGCCTAGGGGCTGGGATTTTTGCATCCAGGCTTGGATGTCGAGCTGGGTGTCAAGCTGGTCATCCCAGGGCGCTGGGGTGCAATCATCCGTTTGAGATAAAGAATTCAGGGTGAAATTCATGGCGAAATTCATGGCAACAATCTAGAACAACTAGAACAACATTTCATCTACCAAAAGAATGCCCAATTGATCCGGACAGAGCGAGGGTCGGATTGCGCTCTTTTTCGGCGTCCCAGACCCCCTAGACCGAACTCACGTCAACCCAAATCGGCCCCAGCGCCTAGTTCAGAAAAACTGGGCATTCTAGAACATGAGCATGGGCCAAACTTCTACCGAAACTATTCCGAATCTTTTTGATGCGATCGCGGGAGAAGCGCCCATGCTGGCCAGAACTTGGAGTGCCGCCTTGGTGGGCATTGATGCGGTCAAGGTGGGCGTCGAGGTGGATGTCGGCGGTGGACTGCCTGGAATCACCGTCGTGGGATTGCCGGACTCGGCGGTGCAAGAGGCCCGAGAACGGGTCAAGGCAGCCCTGAAGAATTCCGGCTACGTTGTGCCGATGCGGCGGGTGATTGTCAATTTGACGCCCGCCGATTTGCGAAAGGAGGGGCCGAGTTTCGATTTGCCGATTAGTGTCGGGGTTTTGGCGGCGTCGGAGCAAGTCAGTCTGGCGCTGCTAGAAGACCATTTGTTCTTGGGTGAACTGTCGTTGGATGGCAGCTTGCGGGCGATCGCCGGTGTTCTCCCCATTGCGGCGGCAGCCCAAGCCCTGGGCATCAAAGCCCTGGTCGTACCGGCGGCCAATGCCGAAGAGGCGGCCTTGGTGGCGGGGCTCAAGGTGTATGGGTTGCGCACCTTGAGCGAAGTGGGCAATTTTCTCAACAATCCAACCCACGTCCAGCCCACGCCGACCCAGGGGCCAGATGTGTTGCAGCGACGCGATCGCGCCACCCTCGATCTCCGCGATGTCAAAGGCCAAGCCCACGCCCGGCGGGCACTAGAAATCGCCGCCGCCGGAGGGCACAATCTTTGCTTCGTCGGGCCACCGGGCAGCGGCAAAACCATGTTGGCCAGACGCCTGCCGGGCATCTTGCCGCCGTTGTCGTTTGCGGAGGCGCTGGAGGTGACCCAGGTGTATTCGGTGAGCGGCTTGTTGAAGGAAAAGGGGAGTTTGGTTTGCGATCGCCCCTTTCGCAGCCCCCACCACTCGGCCTCTGGCCCGTCTTTGGTGGGCGGTGGCAGTTACCCTAGGCCGGGCGAAGTCTCACTGGCCCACCGGGGCATCTTGTTTCTCGATGAACTCACGGAATTCAAGCGCGACGTGCTGGAATATTTGCGTCAGCCCCTCGAAGACGGCTCCGTGACGATTTCTCGGGCGCGCCAATCTGTGATGTTTCCGGCCCAGTTCACCCTGATTGCCAGCACGAATCCTTGTCCCTGTGGCTTCTTTGGCGACACGGTTCAGGTCTGTACCTGCACGCCCCGCCAGCGGGAGAGCTATTGGGCCAAGCTGTCCGGGCCGCTGATGGATCGGATTGATTTGCAGGTGGCGGTGAATCGACTCCAGCCGGAGGAAATGACCCAGCAAGCCTTGACGGGGGAGGCTTCGGAGAGGGTGCGCGATCGCGTCCAAGCGGCCCGCAACCGAGCTCAAGTGCGTTTTACTTTAGAACCGGCAGTGAATTGCAATGCAGAAATGCAGTCTCACCACTTGCGCCAATGGTGTCAGTTCGATGAGGCAACGCGGATGATTTTGGAGGGGGCAATTCGCAAGCTGGGGCTGTCGGCTCGAGGCACCGATCGCATTTTGAAGGTCGCGCGAACGATCGCGGATTTGGAAGGGGCTGAAACGTTGCAAACGAATCATGTGGCGGAAGCGATTCAGTACCGGACGATCGATCGACGAGTTGTGTAGTCAACAAAAATTTGTCCTTGAATGAGAGGTGAGTGATGTGACGTTCGAGGATGGTACAAAATTGTAGGCACCAGGTAAAAACGAACCGCGTTTGTCCAGCTGTTGTTGTTGTTGTTGGTTTTGGCTGGGGTCTCAGACACCGGGTGTTTGTCTGGGTATGAGGGCTCCTCTAGTCGGGTTGAAGGAAACACCCGGTGTCTTGCTGGGGCTGTAAACGAAGATGTCTGTCTAACCCGCTTTCAGCAATTCCCAGCGATCCGTATCCAAGCGCAGTCCCCGTCGAGCAAAATAGGATTTTAGGTTGATTTGTACAAACAGATCTTTCAGTTCCTCAGCGATTTCGGGGGGAGGATTGCCTGCGAGGGCGATCGCCAAGAGCCGCTCCGCGATCTCAAACTGTCCTAACTCCACGGCTAAGGATGCTGCACTACGATGCACGAGTGCCCGTGTTGGTTCAGCATCTAATTTTGATCTAAGTGCATCTGCCGCTGCAACTGATTTTTCTAGGGCTTGTCCTAGTAATGTATGGTGGCAATCCAGTTCTCCTCGGAGCTTGGCCACATCTGCTAGCTCGGCGAGATCCATGGCTTCTTCATGGAGCGTTTGAATCGTGTTCATTTGCGAACCACCTGAGCGAGAGGGTGACTAAATTCAATCACAACAATATAGGCTGGAAGAACACCATCTGTGGGCCTAACCTGTGCCTGTTTTAGTTTAACTCTTGTTCTAATTAAACTGCTATTGCCTGAGCGAATGCCAGAAACTTCTAGCCGAGCCATTCCACGCAGGTAATTGTCCCCTTGGTTTTCGTCGGCGTAGCCTAAGAGATAGTCGTAGCCTGTTCCTTTGCGCGATCGCCGAATGACGGTGAAGTCTGTGAGCCACTCGGTGAGCAAAAGCGCTATGGCATAAGCGCCTTGCTCTGTTGTGTATTCCAGATCGTTCCAGCACAGACGCATTTGGTCTGTCACGGGGGGCCAAAGTAGTTCGCAGTTCTCTGTAAATGCACGGAGTCTGGGTATTCGCAAAATCTGAGCGAATCTTAGCATTGCCTGGGGCGGATTTTGGGGATAGCTGGGTCTGCTGGGATAGGGATGATCTGGGTTTAGGCTATTCCAAATGAGGGGGTAGATTTTGCGAAGCTTGTATAAAAAATGCCTGTGTTTTGTCCGGGTTGTTTAGACTGGTGGGAGGAAAGTTAGGCTTTGGCTGGGGGCTTCAGACACCGGGTGTTGGTCTGGGTATGGGGGCTCCTCAGTCGGGTTGAAGGAAACACCCGGTGTCTTGCTGGGGCTACGCTAGGAGGTTGAGCTATGAAACCTGCGCTTTACGAAGAGGTTCGGCTGGTTTGTGATGTGCCTAGTGCCGAGCTGGAGGTGGGCGATCGCGCCATCCTGATCGACTACTTAGAGCATCCTGGCGGCGGGGAAATGGCGGCGGTGTTGGAGCTGTCGCAGTCGTTGGCGCGGGAGCGGTATGTGGTGACGGTGCCGGTGGGGGCGATACAGCGTGCTAGGCTAGCGGAAGAAGTAGCGTAATTTCTTCTTACCTGATGACACCGCGAGAGCAACTGATTCAAGAGGTTCTGCAAGCGCCTGAGGGAATGGTGGCAGTCTTGCTCAAGGTTCTGGCGCTGCTGAAGCGTGGGATTTTGTATTTTCGAGTTGAAACAGGTGATGTCTGGGTTTCCGTCCCTGAATCTGGCTCTCGTCCCTTTGGCCTCTGTGCAGGTGAGTTTGAGGTGCCGGATGATTTTGATGCGCCTTTGCCTGATGAGATTTTGAGCTTGTTTGAAGACTGATGCGGTTACTGCTGGATACGCATATTTTTCTGTGGCTGATTAGCGGCGTTAGCTCATGACTTGTGTTTGGTGACGGTGGATGTCGCGATTCGGCAGTATTTGGGTTTGTTGCTGCTGTGATGGGGCTGGGCTATGGCTTTGGGCTGGGGATTTTGCGAAGCTTGTATAAAAAATGCCTGTGTTTTGTCCGGGTTGTTTAGACTGGTGGGAGGAAAGTTAGGCTACGGCTGGGGGCTTCAGACACCGGGTGTTGGTCTGGGTATGGGGGCTCCTCAGTCGGGTTGAAGGAAACACCCGGTGTCTTGCTGGGGCTAGGTTGAGGGTTGAGGGATGTTTGACTTGCGGTTGGGGGAGTTGTTGCGAGAGTTGTTGGATGTGGAGCTGCGGCGGGCTGGGGTGAGTCGCGGGTCGGTGAGTGGGTGGTTGATGTTGCGGGGGGTGAAGGGGGCGGTGTTGGCGGAGGGGTTGCCGGGGTTTTGGGTGGTGGAGGCTTC
>JAAUOP010000031.1 GCA_012034805.1 Synechococcales cyanobacterium CRU_2_2
GTAGAGCCAAAGTTTGGGGGAAGCGGCCGGGGATGGGGGGATCGAAAGCAATCTCACTCTCGAATAAGGCACGCTCCAAGTATCGAGTAAAAGTATCGAAGCCCGATGTCCCCTGGAGCCAGCACGAAACAATTCGTTGAGGGCCAAAGCCTTGAATCCTTGAATCTATGTGTGTGGATGAACTGCCGTTCGTCCGCCTGAGCTTGACGCAGTAAAATTAACACGCTAAAAGCTTTAGAGACTAGCGCCCGTTTACCCGAGCCTGTTGACCCGAGCCCGTTTACCCGACCCATTTGACCCTACGCGATCGCAGGAAGCTCCTAAATGTTAAGCAGAATCATCTCCATTCTTTTTGCGGTGGTTGCAGGGGCAGCCGCTCTGATTGGCCTGGGCCGTGGTGGCGAGAGTCTTCGCCTAGGCAGTAACCGTCTGACCCGCGAAACGACCCCGACCTCGGCTCCCCGCCAGGTTGGCCAAAATGCGGTCACCGTTTCGACCCCTGCGGCAACAACAGCAACAGCGGCAACGACAGCAACAGCGGCAACGACAGCAACAACCGATCCCATCGCCAACTCCACCTTCATCGTCAGCTCAGACACAGAAGCTACCACCACCACGGGCACGAGCACCGACGCAGCTGCCGCCGACCCGACCCCCGGAGCCAAGCCCCCCGTCACCAACACCCCCATCACCTCGACGACCTCGACTCCCAGCACCCCAGTGACGACACCCCAACCCGTAGCACCGGCGGCAGCCCAGCCCGCCCAGCCGATTCGGGCCATGTGGTAGGAGGGAGCGCGATCGACACCTTTGCTCCACGACCTTACTCCACGATCCGTCGAGTTCCACCGCCGCCTTGCTTGGCAAAGATTGGCAAAATGTTGCGAGCCCGAGCCGGAATAAGGCGGCAGTTGACGCTTTCGGCTAGAGTAAAAAGTAGACGCTACGAACGGCTGTCACAGCGTCATCCGTAGAACAACTCAATCGCGATTAGAAAACCCCAAAGGGTACGGCAAGTATGCATCTAAGTGAACTGACCCATCCCAACCAGCTCCATGGCCTCTCCATTGGCGAACTCGAACAGATTGCCCGTCAAATCCGTGAGAAGCATCTCGAAACGGTCGCGGCGAGCGGTGGACATTTGGGGCCTGGGCTCGGGGTGGTTGAACTGACGTTAGCGCTCTACCAAACCCTAGATCTCGATCGCGACAAGGTAGTCTGGGATGTGGGGCACCAGGCCTATCCCCATAAGTTGTTGACGGGACGCTACGATCGATTTAATACCTTGCGCCAGAAGGATGGCATTGCGGGATATCTCAAGCGCGGTGAGAGCGAGTTTGACCACTTTGGTGCAGGCCACGCTTCCACGAGTATTTCGGCGGCGTTGGGTATGGCGATCGCCCGCGATGCCAAGGGCGAAGATTTCAAATCCGTGGCCGTGATTGGCGACGGTGCCCTCACCGGCGGAATGGCCCTCGAAGCCATTAACCATGCGGGCCATATGCCCACCACTCGCCTCATGGTCGTCCTCAACGACAATGAAATGTCGATTTCACCCAACGTTGGCGCAATTCCCCGCTATCTCAACAAGATGCGCCTGAGTCCGCCGATGCAGTTTCTCTCCGACAACTTGGATGAACAGCTCAAACAGTTGCCCTTTGTCGGCGGGTCGCTGTCGCCCGAGCTGTTGCGGGTGAAGGAAGGCATCAAGCGTCTGGCGGTACCCAAGGTCGGGGCGGTGTTTGAGGAGCTAGGCTTTACCTATTTTGGGCCGGTAGATGGCCATAATTTGGAGGAGCTGATCACGACTTTTAAGGAAGCTCACAAGGTGAATGGGCCGGTGTTGGTGCATGTGGCGACGACCAAGGGCAAGGGGTATGCGATCGCCGAAAAAGACCAAGTTGGCTACCACGCCCAATCTCCTTTCAACCTGGCCACCGGTAAGTCCCAGCCTTCCAACAAACCCAAACCCCCGGACTATTCCAAGGTTTTTGGCGAAACCCTGACCAAAATTGCCGAAGACAATCCTCGAGTGATGGGCATTACAGCGGCCATGGCCACGGGCACCGGCCTGACGATTTTGCAAAACACCTGCCCAAGCAATACATCGACGTGGGCATTGCCGAGCAGCACGCGGTTACGTTGGCGGCGGGGATGGCTTGCGAAGGTATGCGCCCGGTGGCGGCCATCTATTCGACCTTTTTGCAGCGCGGCTTTGACCAGATTGTCCATGATGTCTGTATCCAGAAACTGCCGGTGTTTTTCTGTATCGACCGCGCTGGCGTCGTCGGAGCCGATGGCCCCACGCACCAAGGCCTGTATGACATCGCCTACCTACGCTGCATCCCCAACATGGTTGTCATGGCCCCCAAGGACGAAGGCGAGCTCCAGCGAATGCTCGTCACCGGCATCCACTATACCGACGGCCCCATCGCCATGCGCTACCCCCGAGGCAATGGCTACGGTGTGCCGCTGATGGAAGAGGGCTGGGAAGATTTGCCCATCGGCAAGGGCGAGATTTTGCGAAGTGGAGACGATGTTTTGCTCGTGGCTTATGGCTCGATGGTTTATCCGGCGATGCAAACGGCGGAGATCCTCAGCGAGCATGGCCTAGAGGCGACGGTGATCAATGCTCGCTTTGTCAAACCGTTGGATCAGGGGCTAATTTTGCCCTTGGCCCAGCGCATTGGTCAGGTGGTGACCCTGGAGGAAGGCTGTTTGATGGGGGGCTTTGGGTCGCGATCGCCGAGTCCCTCCAAGACAACAACATCCACGTACCGTTGCTGCGTCTGGGCGTGCCCGACATTTTGGTAGACCACGCCACACCGAACGAATCCATGATTAGTCTCAGCTTGACCCCTGCTCAGATGGCAGAGCAAGTGATCAAGAAGTTTCAGCCCCAGGCGGTTCCGGTCAGCGTCTAGGGGAAGCTAAGCCGAAAACGACTCCGTAATCCCAACGCCGTCCAACAGAACCTGGACACTGAAAAACTCGCCGGGTTGTGCCGCAAATTTGATCTGGATATAGTCATCCACCGGACGAGCCTGGGCCCTCAAAAAGGTTTCTCCTCGATCGTCACAGCCCACCAGCTCAATCCCTGGTGGCAGGTGGCCCCGAACCATCGGATACAGCCGTAGCAATACGGCTCGATTCCCGTCCGGACGCGGCAACAAGCCGACCATCAGCGCCACCGACTGACCCGCAAACTGCATGCCCAAATCCAGCAAGCGCCGAATACCGACCTCACGATAGTCAGGCTCCAAGCTCCAAAGCATGTCCGCTGCCTGCCAGCGCGACTCTTCGTCCGCCTGGGTAGTGCGGATAATTTCGATCAAGCCTAGCTTCGGATCCGTCCAGAATTCGTCCGGGAGGGGGATTTTTTGCGCGTTGGTGTAGAGTTGGCGCATTTGGAGGCGTAGATGTTCCTGAAGGTCAGGGCTTGGCTCAGACGGCTCATGGGTGCCTTTGCCTTCCATTTGATGATGGCCTTTCGTCTGATCAAAAGCACTGAACTTCAGATTCAGACTACGGCTTCGAAACGCCATCGCCGTTTCCTGAAGGCGGCCCTGAACAAAATCGGTGACCGTCAGCCAACCCTGCTCTAGGCTGGGGATAAATTGCTGGTGTAGCCAGTCTCCTAGTTGCATCACAGGATGGCGGTGCAGCTGAACGAGCAGCGCATCCAGGGGGAGGAGTCGCTGGAGAGACACCAGCGGAGTGGCGATCGCGCTCACAAATCCCAGAATATGGGCCGATCGCGTCTCCAGAGCTACCACTACATAGCCCAGTCGATTCTGCCAAACCTCTGGGGGAACCGCGCAATGGGTTGCCCCCGGCAGGACGGCGCGGCATTCGAGACGTTGACCATTCGCCAAACAGAGATCTGCCACATCTGCCGCCAGTTGCCCCGCCGGATTCCAGCAGTCGCTCTGGCTCAGATGGGTGTCGATGCCCAGCATTTGCAGATAGAAATTTACGGCCTGCACGGCCAATAAATTGTTCTCTACTTGGGCTCTTTTTTCCGGTGTCGGCTGAAACTTGGCCAACTGCTGGGCAGTTTGCCGCATCTTAACCGTGATGGGAAATTCGAGAGAATCGTCAGAATAATACATTGCGTCAAGCTGGACAAAATAGAGGACTAAGGGACAAAAGCAAACAGAAAAACAAACAGAAAAACAAACCAAAAGACCGAAAACCAAAAGACCGAGCACTCGCAAATTAGAGATAACCTTGACGACGGCCAAATTCTAGGAGTTGAGGTAAACAGTGGTTGCGATAGAAATTGTTCAGCTGGAACCACTCCACACCAAATTCCTGAGCCAAGTCCTTCCACGTCGTTTCCGGCGGTAATCGACGACGGATCAACAGACAACAATTGACAGCTGGACATTGACTCAGCCGAATTTCCAACAAGGATTGATCCGTGGCGAGCCAATGGTGCACCTCCTCCAAAATGGGGGGAATCTGATCGGGTGCGGGAATGCAATGGACCGGATCTAGGCCGCCGTTCGGATCAGTATCATTGAACCACTGGGCGATCGCTCTGCGCTTGCTCTCAGCCGATTGGGCAATGTTGTAATCCTTGATGCGAAATTTCAGATAGCTGTTGAACCAGGTGGCTGGACTGGCAGCGAGTTCGGGGTCGTAGCGATCGATATTTTTACAAAAATAAAGCCAGGTGACCTGCAGCGCTTCTTCATAGCCATCAGGGCTAATGGAGCCACCGCCTCGCCAAATCTTGCCAGAGCGTTGCAGACCGTTCACCAAACGGTTCAGACACCGCTGGCGCTCTGGGCTGCCCTGGGGGGCTCGCTGGACCAATAAAGCCAGGGTTTGGAGAGAGGCGTCATCTTCAGGTTGCTCATGGGCAGCCATAGTGCCTCCCTTGGTCGGAAACAGGATGGTTCATAGGGGGGATATCAAACTCCACTGCGTCAAGCTGAAGGGTTATCGGCGCATCCATTCAACGTTATCTAAACCTGGCAAAAAAACGCCCAGATCCATACCAGCTCCACTTCCCATTTCCCACTTCCCACTCGTCACCCCCCACTCCCTACAAAATCCCAGAAGCCTCATAAAGATTTCGAACAATACTCAACACCTTCGTACCGTAGTTCGGATCCGCATCCCAGCGACCGCCCAGCATTGCCACCAGCGGCGCAATCCCCCGTGTCACAAACCGGAAACGCGGATCGACAATCTCCAGCACAATCGGCTCGGTGCTGGCATAGGCCTTGAGATGCTGCATCTGAGCGCGAACCCCAAGGCGAGCGTTGGCAAAAATTGCCCCGCTCGGGCCGCCGCTCACCGCGCCCAAATTGCCAAAATTATTTTGGGTGGGCTTGAGTTCACCGCCAAACCGCAGAAACTGCGTCTCCAAGCACATTTGGCAGAAGGCCACATCGTAGTTGATACCTTCGACGCTGCCTTCCTCACGGTAGAGCCGGGGTAAATCGGGAAATAGGGTCAGGGCATTGGGGTTTTGGCGTTTGAGGAAATCCATCAGCTGCACCTCGGAGGTGTTGCCATGGCCCATGATGCGATCGAAACTCCCCGGACAAATTCGCAGAATCGACCTGAGAATCACCGTGCGTGTCGCCGCATCCCACCCCACGGAAATATTAAAATCCCTCAGCTCCACCGCTTTGATGTACACCACGCCTCGGTAGTTCACCCGTCGCATTTGCGGAATCGACGACACGTCTGCCTTGAGGCTATCCACTAGGTCGATGGGAATGTAGGCATTGTTGCTGACCAAAATGCCCTGTTCGCCGTAGATTTGACCATTGATTTGAATATTGATCGTCGGGTAAACCGTCGGTTGCTCCAGCGGCGTTCCATCGGTCACCGCCCGGCTCCAGGCCGTCAACCCCTCTGCCAAACCAATGGCAAAGTTGCGTCGCTGGGATTGCAGGAGCGCACGATCCTCGGGGTTGGTCAAAAATGCCACTTCCATCAACAAAGACGGTGGGATAATGTCTCGGCAAAAGGCCAAACGGCCCATCCCGGTTGTGGTGTCTGGGCTCGCACCGCGCTTGGGCAACGAGGGCACCCGCCGCAGCAAAAACGACAGCAAAAACTCCGCCTGCCGAGCCCGGACATCGTTGTTGGCGATGTGAAAGCAGGTGGCTCCCCGCAGACTGGGGTTGTTGAAGGCACCGGCGTGGATTTCGAAGGCAATGTCGCCGGGGCGGCTGCGGACGTTGATCCAGTTGACGGTTTGGATTTCGCTCTGATCGTCTGGGACGGAGAGGACCTCGACATTGCGCGATCGCAATTCGATCACGATCAAGTCGCGCAGCAAAATCATCTCCTGGGCTTCGGTTGTGCCCGCCACCACCGCGCCCGGATCTGCGGTGCCGTTTTCAGTACCGCCGTGGCCTGCCGATAGAAAAATTCGTCCCATGGACTAAGTAGTAATGTATACGCGATGCGGGCCAGAGTTTCGGATTAGAGTCTAACGCCAGGGTTTGACGTAGGCTACTCTACACTACTCAATCGGGTTTGCCTACGATTGACAGCAGGGCTCAAAGCCCTTGATTTTTGGCTGCAATGTGCCCCGTGTGTGCCAGAAGCCACGGATTTTCCCCCAGATCAGAGATTGTGCCCTAGCCAGTGCCCCCAAGATAGCTTTCTCGAGGGGACATGAGACTTCCGGGAAGATTCGCAGCGGCTGATTGAGGCTGGTTGAGGACGACAAGCTTGGACATGGCTTGTGAGCCCACAGCTGCGGCGTTATCCTAAGAGATACGGTATATTTGGCCGGTTCATTCCCAAGGAAAGCCTGTGTCCGAATCTCAGTCCTGGCCAGAGCGCTATGCAGCATTTGTCGAAACGGTGATCACCCAAACGCTCAAGGGGCAGATCAGCTCTAAGGAGCAGGTCTTTCGCATGCTGACCCAAGCGCTAGAACCGGGCACAGGTGAGATTTTTGAGTGTGGCTTAATCAGCCGCTGTGAGCAAGTTCAGCAACAACTCGATCGCGAGACCGACGAACTCAAGCAGGCCAAGGCCCTGCGTCAGTCGCGGGCGCTGAAGGTGCTCGGTGAAGCCTGGGAGCGTTGGCAGAAGGAAAACCAAGATCAAACTATTTGTGCGGGGGCGATCGCCCGCCTGACCGCTGCCACTGCTGAAGATCGCCTCTCGGTGCTGTTTCAGATCCTCGATCCAAACCAACAGTATGTGTTCGATCGTAATCTGATCAGTTTGCTGGGCAAGGAACTCGAAGTCACGGATCTGCGGTCCCTGGGTCTGGGGCTCCAGCAGGGGCTGAGTGCCTTTTGCGAACTCGAAGGCCACCTGGTGAGCTGGATGTATGACGCCCCCCAGCGGGCCGTCGGGTTTGAAAATGGCTCCCAAGGAGTCGGGCCCTGGGCCTATTGGGCCAAGCACACGAGCAGCAGCCTCGCGAAGGAATTATTTGGGGGACAGGCTGGGAATCAATCGGCCTTGTCCCTGGCCAAGGCCCAGGACAGCCTGGACATTGCCGCCTGGGTGGAGTTGGCGGTGCTGCTGCGAGGGATGCAAAATGGCTTAATTGCCTGGTTCGACCAGCAACCTTACAGCATTTCTGGGGGTCGCAATTTGGCCGCGATGACGTTTTTGACTTTTGCGGTGATTTGGGGAGAACTCAGCAATGGATTTCGCAAGGCGACGGGGTTGCCCGAGGCGGAGCGCAATCTAATGGCTTCGGCCAGTTTTCAGGTGGCGATCCAGATCTTGCGGGCCTTTGCCCAGCGCGAGAATTTTCCGCTCTATGGCGGCGTCCTCTTCTCGTTCTCGGGGGATGCCTTTCGCGAGACGGTGCAATATCTCGATCAGCCGCTGCGGGAGCTGGAACAAACCCAGGAAAAGGCGCGCATTTTGACGCTGATTGCCTATTCGCGGGTGTGGATGGGCGATCGCGAAGCCGGTCTGAAGCTGCACGAAGAGGCCCTGATCCTGGCCCAAACTGCCGGAGATCACCGCTGTGAAATTGCCAATCTCAATCACCTCAGCCGAGTGAGTTTGAGCGAGCGGGATTTTGAAGGTGCGATCGCGCGCAGCCAGCGGGCGCTAATTTTAGCGCGGCAAAAGGGTGACCAACAGGGCGAGGAGCAGGCGCTGGTCAGCGTGGGCTATAGCGAAGTTCGCGCGGCCCAGGCCCAGGAGCGGATTGATGCTGACATGCTAGCGCTGACGGTAGAGCGCCTAAAGCAAGGACGGCAACGGGCGGAGAAGTTTCGCGATCGCGTTGGCCAAATTCTCTGTGTCAATGGTCTGGGTTTGGCCTATTTGCTGCTGTCTCGTTACAGCGCCGCCGAGGAATCGCTGACCGAAGCCGTGCGTATGGCCCACGATTCGGGTCACGCCTCGCTGCATGGCCTCAGCCATGCCTATTTGGCTGAGGCCTACTACCAGCTCGACCAGCCGGAGAATGCGATCTACCACGGCTGCCTGGGGATGTATTTGCTCCACCAGCAACGCAATTTGGAGTGGCGGCAGGCGGCATCGGTGGTGAGTTTGGCGGCGGGTAAGCTGGGGAATGAGCGGTTTGAGCGGGTGTTGGCAGAGCGGCGATCGCCCCTGCTGGCTCTTATTGGCGTCGATGGTGTGGATTATTTACCAGAGTTGCTGAAGCAATATCGGGAGGGTTAAAGATCACTCAGCTCAGCAAGACTCAACTGGGTAAGTTAATTATTGGTGAGTAGGATTCATGAGCACATGGGAAAAGTACGAAGTCTGAGCAGTTTGCGATCACACTTTCACGGCCCACTAGGGGGTGTTATGAAGCCCGACCTAATGCAGTCAGCACCATCTCGAACAACTCGCTTGCATTGTTCGAACATCCCACAGCATGATTGCGTGGATAACGGGTCATAGCCAGGGATTGTACGGCGTTGGCGCTTGAAAATACCGGGAGGAGGGAGTTATCAGGCATCATGCATGAGAATAAATTGTTAGACATACGATCGCTAAATAGTTGGCTCCTGAAGGTCGTGGATTTTCTCCTTCTTTCACTTAAAGTTTTTTAAGCTTAAGTACATAAGAACTAAAAAAGAATACACTATTTTAGTGGACATTAATCAACTGCTTTTTTGGGAGAAAATTTAATGCTCGATCATATGACCTTTCGTGTGAGCGATATAGCTCGTACTAAAACGTTTTACAGCCCGACCTTAGCGACCTTGGGCTACAGCCTTAGTCTTGAAGGTGATTACGATGGTATGAATATTCTCGGTTTTGCCCATCCAGATGCAACCGAGCCTGATGGCAAAAAAGCTGATGTATGGTTTGTGGACGGTTCCTCACCCTATGGGGATGCCACCGCCACAACTAGCTGCCATCTTTGCTGGAGAGCCGAGAACCGTGCCCAAGTTGATGCGTTTTATCATGCGGCTATTGCGGCTGGAGGCAAAGATTATGGTGCTCCTGGTTTGCGCCCCCATTACCACTCCAATTATTATGGTGCATTCGTGATTGATCCAGAGGGCAACAACATTGAAGCAGTGTGTCATCTGCCTGAATAAGGCTTGGCGATTAGCGTGGCAATGTCTAACATAGTCCCTGAGGTAGACGGAGTCAATCGTGATGTCTGAAAAGTAGATTGTCTACAATTTTAGTGCTTGATTGGTCGCACGAAGCGTATCCATCACCGAAGCGTGGATTTTTGAGGTGAAGTTTCTAGACTCAGTCAGTGCTTAAAAACCTACCCTGCAAAAAATTTTGACTGCCTCTTACGCTCCTTCTTTGTGAGTTTTTCTGGCTTAACAGTAGCGATGAATTCTGGAGTCTGCCTCTAGGCCGTAAGTCGCTGAGCCAAAGGCGATTGCTTTCGTTTCAGCGCCGCTACATATTTCAATACTCCGGACAGTTTTTGGGACGAAGCTTGAAACCCTTATTCTATCGTTGAAATGATCGAGAGTTAGAAGTCCGAAACCCTCATTTTACCGTTACCTCTAAAAAACTGTCCGGACTGTTGATATTTGTCCTCATCATAGGGTGTGTTGTCCTGCCAACAGCGCCACAGAATGCGTCCCTACTTGTAGCCGAGAGCGCGAATGGCTTTCTGATGACTTTTCCCCGCTTGCTTTTGCTGCTCATAGAAAGCCTGAGACCAGGGCGAGAAGCGCCGAGCCTGATTGACCCATTCGACAAACGTCTGCCGCAAAAAGATCGGGCAAGACCATCGCCAATGAACCCAACGTTTCTTGCCACTCTCTTCCTTGACCGGTGCAATCCCGACATAGCTCATGAATGCCTGAGCCGAAGTAAACCGGCTGCGGTCGGCCCCAAAGGCAACCAGCAGGCGGGGCGCTAGATGTGGCCCAGCACCGGGCAAATTGGCAAAGAGTTCAGCATCGGGGAGCGCACCAAAAAGCTGGGCAATCTTGGCATTGAAGTCCGTGAGTTGGTTGAGAATGACCTTCAAGAGGGCAATCAGCGTTGCCGTCAACGCCTGGGCGGGGACGACAATGGCGGCATCAGAGGTCAAGGGTGGCCCTGCCTCGCTGATTTGTTGGAGCCGTCGCTGGATAGCACTTTTGCGTCCTGAATGGTGGGACTGAAAGAAGGTGGTCAAGATTTCTGGACTGGCCGCTTGGGCCCGTTGATTTGAATTGGATAGAGAGCCCCTGCCGCTTGCACCTGCGAAAAGATCATGGAAAAGGTTGAAGCCCTGTTCCCTGAGAATTCGTTAAAGTGAATCGGACAAAGCGCTAGAGGCGATACGATATGTTAGTAGTCATCGAATGACTGCCGCTGGATGGTCGTCCTCTGGTCCTGGCAGGTGCTCTCGCTTTCTGACGGTAAGCTTTTCTGGGACCGATGTTCTATGGGCTAGGAGCGAACGATATGTTAGTAGACATGAGTTCTGTCGTCCAATGCATGGTCGTCTCCTCTGGCCGTCTCCCCATAAACGCCCATGCACACCGACCGTCGAGATGTTATCTGTAAGCGCCAGAAGTTATCTGCGGCGGGTGATTGCGAACGCACTACCTCTAATCGAAATTACCAGAATTTATGCGGAGGACGAGTGGCCTCAGGTGTTCGTCTGCCCAGTCGGTATTATGGAAAGGCTTCATTTTTCTGGCAAAGTGCGATGCCCAGTATTCCTCCCGCTTTCCCGGTTCCTTCCTTCGATGCCCCTGTTTTGGTGAGGCTCGATCGCGTCCGCCTGGATGCGGGCACTCAATCGCGTCTGGGTGGCCCGGATCGCCACACCGTGTGCTGCTACGCCGAAGAGATGCAGACGGGGCTGTGGGAATTTGAGCGATCGCCCCTCCCTCTCCTCTTTTTCGACGGCGAATATTACTACCCCGGCGATGGCCACCACCGCATCCAAGCGGCCCTAAACAGCGGCCTGACCGAACTTCTTTGCGATGTTAAACCCGGTAGTCGTCGTGAGGCGCAGTTTTATAGCAACACCGAGGCGAATAAATATCATGGCAAACAGCTCACCCGCCAGGACAAACGCAACCGGGTGCAAAATTTGTTGCAAGATCAAGAGTGGGCCTTGATGAGCGATCGCGAAATTGCCCGTTATTGTGGTGTCTCAGCGCCCTTTGTCGGTAGCATTCGTAAAAACTTGGTGGCGGATGAGCAGATTAGTGGCGATCGCAAACGCAAAGGCAAAGATGGCAAAATCCGCGACACCACCAAAATCGGTCGCATTAAGCCCAATCCCCCTGAGCAGTCCGAGCGGCAGTCTGACTCGCAGCCTCATACCGAAGTGCTCCAAGAACGCAACGCCCTGATGAATCGGATCACCGTGCAGCAGGAGCAACATCAACGAGAAATCCAACGCCTCACCGCCGAATCTTTGCTGGGCCGCAATGAGGAACTTGAGCAGGCGCTGGTGGATGATGAGATGTTGATGCAACAGATTTATGATGGCCTCGGTACAATTCGGGCGGCGCTTGACCCCGATCGCCCGGCCAAGGAGCTTCGCCAAGATGTCCAGCGGGTGGCTCGGGGCATTGATCTGATGCGGCAAATTTTGGCGAGTCAGGCCCCGAATGTACTTCAAGATAATGGGGTCGAGGAGTGATTTTTCGTCAGGCGGTATACCATAGAGCATAAAGAGGCAACGGAGTTGTTATGGCTTTAATCCAAGTCGAAGCTCAAATTTCGATCGGTCAGATTCTGGCTGCTGTTGAACAATTTACGCTTCAGGAAGTAGACGAGCTCGTTGGAGCATTACTCCGGTTTCGCGTTGAAAATTATGGTGCTTTTTCGCCCTCTCTAATTGCTGAGACCCAGCGATTGAGCATGGAGAAGACGGGCCACAAAAACCTTGCCGATTTGGCTCAAGGGTGGGAGGAAGAAGCTTCGGATCTCGCGGAAGAATTGGATCGATTTGTTCAAGAAAGACATCAGGATAGCCTGTAAATGGCTTAGCAACAAGAATTAAATTAGACCGCATGTAGGGGCGAGAATTCCGCGCCCAATGCCGGAGACTCGGAAATGATTTTGGTAGATCGTGATTTCATTATATTCTTGTTCATTACGGCTTCATCTGTTCCTCCCCAGCACCATTCCCCTTACTTGGAGAAACACGGGCAACCAGGTTAAAATTCTAACGAAACAAGATCTACTCAGAACCCATGCCAGAAAGCACGCCAGAGTCGGTGAGCGCGTCCACGGTTGAATTAATGCTGAGCTTTGTGGATTCTGCGATCGATCGCCAAAAGCAAGAAACCCTGACCCAGCAAATCTTCCAGCAAATGCGCCAAATGCGCGGGGTCACGGTTGAGCGGGTGGAAGATCCGAACCCACCGGAGGGCAGCCGGGGAGCCTCATTTCTGTGGGGATTGCTGACGGCGAAGGTGAGTTGGGACAGTGTTAAGAATCTGGGAAAGTTTTTGGGCGATCGCCTCGGCGACAAGCCGGTCAAGATCCAAGCAAAGTTTCCGGATGGGCGGGCGTTTGAACTTGAAGCCAGTAGTCAAGCGGAGCTGGATGCAGGGATGGAAACCATCGCCAAAATGGCTCAAATCAAATAACTTGGCTGAGATGGTTTTTTTGGCACGATGGCAAAAATTGCGTTGTTGGTAGGGGTGAGTCAGTGTAGGTCGGGGTTTAAGCCACTCCCTGCGGCGGCTCGCGATGTCGAGGCGCTGCAAGCCGTGTTGAAGGATCCTGAGCGCGGTGGTTTTGAGGTTGTTCAAGTTTTAGTCGATCCAGAATTTTATGCTTTGCGGCGGGCGATCAGTAATCTCTTTACCAACCGAGCTGAGGACGATTTACTGCTGTTCTATTTTTCGGGTCATGGCATTGCAGATGAATATGGCCAGTTCTATTTCACAGCGGCTGACACCCAGGATGGAGACAATGGCCGCACGGACTTAGCGACGACGTTAGAGTCCAGGTTTGTTCATCAGGTCATGGGTCGCTGCGACTCTGAGCGCCAGGTGGTGATTTTGGACTGCTGCCACAGTGGCGCGTTTCCGGAGGGGATGCTGGCAAGAGGGGCTGAGACGATCGATTTTGCGCAGCAGTTGGGCGGTCGGGGCCGCGTGGTTTTGGCGTCTTCAGCGGCGATGGACTATTCCTTTGAGCGCGAAGGTGAGGAGCTGGCGATTTATACGCGCTACCTGGTGGAAGGTCTGAGCACGGGGGCGGCGGATTTGGATGAGGATGGCCAAATTTCGGCGGATGAACTGCATGAATATGTGAAGCGCAAGGTGCAAAAGGCAGCTCCGTCGATGTTGCCGGAACGGTATGTGTTTCAAGATGGGGAGAAGATTTTGCTAGCCAAGGCGGTGATGGCGGATCCGGAGCGACGCTATCGTAAGTGTGTGGAGCAATATAGCGAACAGGGCGTGATCTTGCCGACGGGGCGACGAATTTTGCGAATCACTTGTCGCAATCTGAGGCTTTCGGAGTCTGTGGCGGAGCGGATTGAGGCCGAGGTGTTGCAGCCCTATCGGGAGTATCAGGAGAGTTTGCTGGAGTATGGTGAGGTGTTGCGGGAGCTGTTGGGGTTGCACAATCCTTTGACGACAAGGGCGGAGCGGGAGTTGGAGGATTTGCGTAAGGAGCTGAAGTTGCGATCGGAGGATGTTGGACAGGTGCGGGCCAAGGCCGGGATCAAACCGTCTTCCCCCTCCCCAGCGCCCAAGCCGACAGCCCCAAAGCCGACGAGCGAGAGATCTTCGGGGGGTGCGAACAAGACACCGGGTGTTTCCAAAACACCCGGTGTCTGGGCGGAGGACTTGGGCCAGGGCATCAAGCTAGAGATGGTGGGAATCCCAGGGGGCGAATTTTTGATGGGCTCGCCCAAGTACGAAGCCGGGCGAACGGAGGATGAAGGCCCGCAGCACCGGGTGCGAGTACCCGAGTTTTTCTTGGGCAAATATGCAGTGACCCAGGCCCAGTGGAAACAAGTTGCGGCCCTGCCGAAGCAGCAGCGAGAGCTAAACCCCGACCCAGCCCACTTCAAGGGAGCCAATCGCCCAGTGGAGCAAGTGAGCTGGGACGAAGCCCAGGAATTTTGTGCGCGGCTGAGCCAAGCGAGCGTGCAAACCTACCGACTGCCGAGCGAAGCGGAGTGGGAATATGCTTGCCGAGCGGGGACAACGACCCCATTTTCGTTTGGTGAAACCATCTCAACCGATCTTGCGAATTATCGAGGTCAAGACTGGAAAATCGGCGACACGATCTATCCCGGTAAATATGGTTCAGGACAATTGGGGAGTTTTCGAGAAGAAACTACCGACGTGGGAAGCTTTCCTGCCAATGCCTTTGATTTGTATGACATGCACGGCAACGTGTGGGAATGGTGCGAAGACGAGTGGCACGAGAGTTACAAAGGTGCACGACCGACGGAAGTGCGTGGAAAAACAGCAATAAAAGTAATGAATTATACCGGCTCCTGCGGGGTGGCTCCTGGTACCTCAATCCGAGGCGCTGCCGCTCCGCCTTTCGCCTCAGGTATCATCGCGGCAGCGCCAACCGCCGCACTGGGTTTCGTGTCGCCTGCCGCGCCTTGCCGAGGACGTAACGCTTTACCCTTTTTACTCTTTTACCCTCTTTTGGTTCTTGGCGCGTAGCGCCTCCGAAATTTTTTTTGAATTAATTAGGTCTCTTTCCTGGAAATTATGACCATGGCTGTTTGTTGGACTATGGAAAACATTTCTATCCTTCAGCGAACCTATGACCTCATCAAATGGTACGTGCCGCTGTTGAATAAACTGCCCAAAAGCCATAAATTCAACCTAGGAGATCGGCTAATTGCTCGCCTATACGACATCCTCGAACAACTCATCCTTGCCCGCTATGAACATAACAAGCTACCGCGACTAACAAGCATCAACGGCAGTCTAGAAATTGTCCGCTATCAGACTCGAATCCTACTCGATTTTAACCTAATTAACGAACAACGATACGAATACGTTAGCAAATTAATCAACGACATTGGCATCGAACTTGGCGGCTGGATCAAACAACAAAAAAGTAAGCCCATCGCCTCAAAACCCCAAGCCTCAAACACCCAGGCCTCGCAACGCCCATGAAACGCCACGGCAACCTCTGGCCCCAAGTCACCGATTTTTCCAATCTCCTGCTCGCCGCCCGCAGAGCCCAACGCGGCAAACGTTTTTGTAACAACGTCCTGAAATTCAATCACGAACTAGAACGTGAATTGTTGCAACTCCAACAAGAGCTACTCACTCATACCTATCAACCCGGCCCCTACCGCACCTTCGAGATCTTCGAACCCAAGCGCCGCCTGATCTCCGCCGCGCCCTATCGAGACCGAATCGTCCACCACGTCCTTTGCAACATCATTAATCCCATTTTCGACCCTGGCTTTATTCATCACAGTTATGCCAATCGTTTTGGTTTTGGCTCCCACCGCGCCCTCAAGAAATTCACCTCATTCGCACGCAATTCTCGCTACGTCTTTCAATGCGACATTCGCAGATATTTTCCTTCAATTGATCACGAAATCCTCAAGTCCTTACTCCGTCGAAAAATAAAATGTAAACCAACCCTAAACCTCCTCGACGTCATCATCGACAATAGCAACCCTCAAGAACCGGTTTGCGATCACTTCCCCGGAGACGACCTCCTCACACCGCTGCAACGTCGCCACGGCTTACCCATCGGCAATCTAACCAGCCAATTCTTCGCCAACGTCTATCTCAACGGCTTTGACCACTTTGTCAAACGAGACCTGAAAGCCAAGCAGTATCTGCGCTACATGGATGACTTCGCACTTTTCTCCGACGACTTAGGCTTTCTCCAAGCCGCTCGCCCCAAAATAGAAGCCCACTTGTCTCAGCTTCGCCTCAAAATACATCCCATCAAAAGCCAAATTGTTGAGACCCGGCACGGAGCCAACTTCGTTGGCTATCGCGTCTTTCCCAACCACATCCGCATTCGCTCCAGCAATCTTCGCCGCGCTCGCCAGCACCATCGACAGCTTCAAGCTGGATACCAGGCAGGCACCTCAGACGTTCAATCGATTGGACAATCCCTCAGAAGCTGGGCTGCCCACCTCAACCACGCAGACACCTGGCGACTGCAACAACAGATATTTAGTCAACTGGTATTTAGTCAACCGGCCTTTACCAGCGACTAGAGAAGGGGTATGGCAAAACCGGCTCCTGCGGGGTGGCTCCTGGAACAACAATCCGAGGAACTGCCGCTCCGCCATTCGCAACAGGAATCATCGCGACAACGCCAACAACAACACTGGGTTTCGTGTCGCCTGCCGCGCCTTGCCGAGCACGCTTCGTTGCCAGAGCTGTAGAGATGGGAATCTCTCAGGTGCGTCAGAAGCGTCCAGCCCTGCTCCCGCGATCGAGGCAACTCGATCCAAAAATCAAAACCGGCAGGTCATTCCAGTAGCTTTGGAGATTGGCCTTGCCAATCTCCAGAGGATCGTCTGGCCTGTTGACCCAGATCTACACCGCATTCGTATTGGATACACCCGTCGTTCTTGCTGTTGGGCGAGCTGCTGTCGGGCCAAGTGTTAAACTCAAAACCCAGGATAGATTTAGCGTTGCAACAGGCGGCTGATATCCATGATTGCCTTACAGGACCCTACGCCTCGGTTGACAGCGGATCAGTATTTGCTCTGGGAGGAATCCCAGGTCGATCGCCATGAATATGTAGACGGCCAGATCTACGCCATGTCCGGCGGCACGGTCAATCACGGGGAGATCGCGGCAAACTGCATTGCAGTGCTGAAAGGGCAATTGCAAGGCAGTGGCTGTCGGGTGTTGACCTCAGACGTGAAAGTGAGGGTGCTGCGATCGAATGCGTTTTTGTATCCAGATGTGAGTGTGACCTGTGACCCAGAAGATCGATCCGCCGAGCAGTTTATCAGTGCCCCTGGGCTGATTGTAGAGGTGTTGTCGCCGGGTACGGAGGCCTACGATCGAGGGGATAAGTTTAAGCTGTATCGTCGGGCGATCAGTTTGCAGAACTATGTGTTGGTCAGCTCGCGGGAAGTGGGAGTTGAAGTCTATGAACGAGATCAGGTGGGGCGATGGATTTTTGTCGCCTATGGGCCGGGGGAAACGATTCGGTTGAATGGGGTGGGGCCTAAAGGAGCGATCGAAGTGGCGATCGAGGCACTCTATGAAAACATTCAGTTTTGACCAACAAATTGCGTAGCAGTATACCCAGGAAGGACGGAGCTTCTTCGAGAACGTGGTCGATGGCCTCACGTATTAGTCCGAGCTGCCGAAAGAGTTGCACCAATACTCAGCAACAAACGCCAGGATACCTGAAGTTAAAATTAATACTACGCTTAGGGCATTAATATCTGGTTTCATGCCCGTGCGCACGCGGCTGTAGATTTCCATGGGCAAGGTACTTGCACCATTTCCAGCCGTAAAACTCGAAATCAGGAGATCATCCATACTCAAGACAAAAGCCAGTAAGCAACCTGCCAAAACTCCTGGTAAGAGTTCTGGTAGCAACACTTTGGTAAAGGCTTGTAGCGGCGTAGCCCCCAGATCTAAGGCTGCTTCCTCTAAATGTGGGTCAATCCCTGCAAGGCGCGATGAAACGACAACAGCAATGTAGGCTAGGCAAAAGACAATATGAGCGGCAATAATCGTCCAAAGGCTGAGTTGAATACCGAAGTAGAGGCGACCAATCGAGGACAAGAAGACCAGGGTTGCAACGGCGATCGCAATATCCGGAACAATCAGCGGTAAATAGCTAATGCCCCGATATAAACCCTTGCCAGGAAAGCGATACTTGGCCAACCCGACCGCCATCAGCGTACCTAGCACCGCTGAGATTGCAACGGCGATCGCAGCCACTCCAAGACTTGTCCCAAGTGCTGCATGGATGCGTTGATCCGAGAGTAGTTGCTGATACCATATCAGACTAAAGCCTTCCCACATAGAGCTATAGCGCGATGTATTGAAACTATAAATCCCCAACACGGCAATGGGGAAATACATAAACAAAAACAGAATTAGTGTAAGGGAAGCTGGCCAGGAACGAGGGATGGGTATCATGGGGACAGAATCCTCAAAGAAGCTGGGATGGAAACGTAGCAAATCCTTCAATCAAGGCCTGGGGTGGGGGCTTCCTCAAAGGTTGAAAGAGCCGGGGAAAAATCACAAAGCATCCGATTGGCGATCGCCAAACCGCAGCAGTAGCCAGATCCCGACCCCCACTGCTCCAATTAACAACAAACTCAAACTCGATCCCAATCCCCAGTTCCGCGTCGCGCCCAAAAACTGTTGATAGACCAGTCGAGGCACGGTCATACTTGACGACCCCCCGAGCAAATCCGGCACAACAAAATCGCCCAGGGCTGAGATAAACACCAACAGTCCCGCTGCTACAATTCCCGGCAGCGTTTGCGGCACCGTCACTTGCCAAAAGGTTTGGCTCGGCTTAGCGCCCAAATCGGCAGCGGCTTCGAGTAAACGGCGATCGAGTTTCTCCAGCGTGGCATACAAAATCAGCACCATGTAGGGCAAAAAGCTGTAGGTCATGCCGATAAAAATAGCGGGCGTACTGTTGAGCCAGGTCTGCCCCGGCAGGTGCAGCCAGCCCAAGAACGAATTGAGCACACCCGAAGGGCGCAAAATCGTAATCCAAGCGTAGGCTCGCAGCAACGACGAAGTCCACAGCGGTAGCACAAACCCCAGCAGCAACAAACTTCGCCAACGCCGGGGAGCCAAGAGCGCAATCCAGTAGGAGACTGGGAAGCCCAGCAGCAAGCAAAGCAACGTTGTGCCACAGGCGTAGAAGAGCGATCGCCCCACCACCTTCAGATAGAGCGGATCTAGGAGCGTCAGATAGTTGCCGACACCATAGGCACCAGGCACTTGGCCCAACCGAAAGTCTGGAATCAAACTCAGTTCTAGCAGCAACAGTGTTGGGAAAACGAGTAACAAAACGAGCCACAGACCCGCTGGAGCCAACAGCAACAGCGGCTGGAGCCAGGGCATTCTGGCTCTGTACCTCAGAACTGGGCGATCCTGAGGCAAACGTGGGGGGCGATCGCATTTCACCGAATCTTGAAAATCTTGCATCCGATACACCGCATCCATGGGTCAGTGCGGGTTAAGCACTGGTTAGTTGAGTCCAGTACTGGTCATAGGTTTGGGCCAGAGCATCGGTGAGGGGAGCAATGCCTTCGCATTTAGCCAACACCGTCTCTAGCGGGAACAGGGTGCGATTTTCTTGAATCGCCTTAGGAAGTTTAGCGTAGGTCGCCTTGTTCGGCGTCGCAAATCGTCGCCGCGTCACCAGCTCCTTCGACGTTTCGGGATTCAAAAAAAAGTTCATCCAGGCGTAGGCTGCGTCGAGGTTAGGGGCTGTTTTGGGAATCGCGATCGTATCCGTCCACAGCGAGGAGCCGCTCTCGGGCAAGACGTACACCAAATTCGGTTGCTCCGCCATCAGTACCTGGGCATCAGAGGAGTAGGCCATCGAGATCAAAATATCGCCGCTCGCGAGTTGATCTTCCCAGCCATTGGTGAGGAAATTGGCGATCGCAGGCTTAAACGCCGCCAACTTCTCGTAGGCCGCCTTCACCTTCACGGGATCCGTTGCATTGAGCGAATCCCCCTGGGCCTTGAGCACCGAGCCCAAGACCTCCCGCACATCATTCAGCAGGGTCACCTTTCGCTCTAGTTTGGCCTGGTTCGCGAACAGATCATCCCAACCCTTGATCTCAAATCCCAAACGAGTCGGATCATAAACAAACCCTGTCGTCCCCCAAGTCGCTGGGATACTATGAGCATTGCCCGGATCGTACACCGGACTTTTCCATTGATCCATCAGCTGATCGAGGCCGACCAACTTCGTCAAATCCAGCGGCTGCAATAGGCCCAACGCCACCATTTGGGTGACCATGTAGTCAGAAGGAAACAAAATACTGTAGTTTTGACCGCCGCCTGCTTGAACCTTAGCCAACATCGCTTCATTCGAGTCGTAGGTGTCAACCGTCGGCTTGATGCCAGTCTTTTCGGCGAAGGTTTTGAGCAGGGTTGGGTCGCTATAGTTGACCCAACTGTAGACCGAAAGGCTGTCGCCTTCCCCCCCAGAATTCGCCGATGGATCGGAGGCTCCGATTTGGCGAGCACAGTTGGCCAACAGCAAGCTTGAGGCAGAAATTGCAGAAAGCGTTAGGAATCGACGACGAGTTGTGGAGACATCTAGAGAGCAAGACAGGCCAGAAGAAGACAGGCCGGAAAACACTTTCTTGGGAGCACGAGCAATCGTGCGTGATCGTTTATGAGGGTGAACCATGGGCTACTCCTGAGGAATTTCCGACTTTTATCGATCTGTGGATATCTTCTTTGAGACACTTATCTGTAGATGGCTTTGCTCAAGCTACAGCATCACTTCTCCAGCAAACTGTTAGCTTAAATGCAGTTTTCAGAACAATTTTTCCCCAAACGTCCCTCAAATTCTGGGTCACAAGCATCCGTTCTCCCTAGGCCACAAGTGCCCGTCCATCACCTGCACTCCAGGAAACCTGAACTTCTGTATCCAATGCTGGCAAACGAGCTCGATTGGGCTGGAGTACCGTCAAGTGTTCTCCGGTCGCCAACTCAATTTGAAACTGAATATTGGGTCCCAGATACATCACCTGTCGCAGCCGACCGGCATAGCAATTGTGTGCGTCATGGCCCGCTGCTTCGAGTTGGGAGACCCGAATTTTTTCAGGACGAATGCTGACCACCAGTTTCTGGGGGAGCGTGCCATTCCATTCCGATCGCCGATCGGTCCACACCGGTAGCCCCGCCTCGGTCACCAGTTGTACCGTCGAACCATTGCTGTGGGATACTCGACCCCGGAGCAAATTTGTATCGCCAATAAAATCCGCAACAAAGGCTGTTTCGGGTTCTTCATAGATTTGACTCGGGGTCCCCATTTGTTCGAGGCGGCCTTGGTTCATGACGGCAATGCGATCGGACAAACTCAGTGCTTCTTCTTGGTCGTGGGTCACCATCACAAATGTGAGGCCCAAAGACCGATGCAAATGCGCCAATTCGAGTTGCATTTCCTTGCGCAGCTTCAGATCTAGAGCCCCTAACGGTTCGTCTAGCAACAACACTGCCGGACGATTCACCAAGGCTCGTGCTAGGGCAACCCGCTGCTGCTGACCACCGGAAAGCTGGGCGGGAGTGCGTTTGGCAAAACCGTCCAGCTTGACCTGTTCCAGGGCGGTAGCTACGCGCGATCGCACCTCTTCCCTAGGCAATTTTTGCAATTTCAGCCCAAAGGCCACATTCTCCCAAACGTTCAAATGGCGAAACAGCGCATAACTCTGGAACACCGTGTTCACCGGACGCTGGTAGGGAGGCACCTGGGTCATGTCTTGCCCCTGAATGCACACTGACCCCGCCGTCGGCGTCTCAAATCCTGCGATCAGGCGCAGCGTCGTCGTCTTACCGCAGCCCGAGGGGCCCAAAATACTAAAGAATTCACCGGGCCGAATCTGAAGCGTCAGGTCTTGAACCGCCGCCTCGTCACCAAAGGTTTTCAGAACAGTTTGCAGCTCAATATCAAAGGCAAGGTCGGTACGCACCGCAGCCAGGGTTTGCTCCATCAATGGCAATCCAAAAACGTTGCTCTTAGGATAAGGGTTTTCTCCAGAGCTGCAAAGCGTGGGATTGGAGCTTGGGATTGGAGCTTGGGATTGGAGCTTGGGATTTGAGCTTGGGATTTGCCTGCCAGCAGATCACGCTATGCTGGGGGCGTTCACGATTCAACAAAACGATCGCCATGTTCCTCGTCAGCTGTTTTTGCAGCTTGGCATCCCCTACTATCGCCTCGCCATTGGCCATCAGATCGAGGTTGTCTCGGAGCAAGTCACGGCACGAGAGCCGGACTTCGTCGTTCACTCTGATGCCTCCGCCACCGCAATTTTGCAAGATGGCAAGCTGCTACGACTGGGGCAAGCGGCCCCAGCGTTGGTCATTAATGTGGTGTCGAACAGCGAAGGAGATGCCCTATCTCGGGAGCGAGATTATGTGCAAAAGCGCGGCGAATATGCGGCGCGTGGCATCCCAGAGTATTGGATTATTGATCCCATTGCGGCGGTGGTTTGGATTCTCCATCGAGTGGGCGAGGACTACGAAGCACGGCGGTTTGTTGGCCACGATGTGTTAGTCTCCATCGGGTTTGGGACGCTGGAGCTGAGTGCGGCGCAAGTGTTGCGGGCGGGCCTGTAGCGCTGGGTTCCCATAGATTTTCTTTGCCCCCGCCTCAGGAGCGACGAAGCCAGCGCCGCCCCTGGGGCGCGATCAGGGCGATCGCCACCAACACCGCCGTCACCAAATTCAAATCCTGCGCCTGCAAGCCAATCCAGCTGGCATTGAGCGCTAGGGCGATCGCCAATCGATACACCACCGCTCCCACCAACACTCCCAGAGTGCGCAGCGGCACCGTCAGCGGCACCCCTCCAGTGACAGCACCCACCAAGGCTTCGCCAATGATCACCGCCGCCAAACCCAACACAATCGTCCCCACCCCCAAGGACACATCGGCAAACCCGTTCGTCTGGGCAAACAGCGCCCCGGCCAAGGCCACTAGCCCATTGCTCAGGGCCAAGCCGCCGAGGATCATGCCACCCGTGGAAATGCCCTGGGCTTCGGCCATGGTGGGTGTGGATCCTGTTGCTCGCATGGCTAGGCCCAAGTCGGAGGCGAGGAAAAGATCGAGCAGGAATTTGGTTGCGATCGCAACCCCAAACAACACCAACGGCAGTCCGACTAGCTTCGGGAGTTGCTGAAGCATTCCAGCGAGCGGCGTCAACACCGTCGGCTCGCCCAGCAGCGAAACATTCGGCTGACCCATGATGCGCAAATTAATGGAATAGAGCGCAATCATCGTCAAAATGCTGGCCAGGAGATTGAGGATTTTGAACTGCACCGACAGCCAAGCCGTACAAAGACCTGCAAGGCACCCGGCAATTAGGGCGATCGCCGTCGCCAGCAGTGGCGATACCCCTTGCACGATCAAGGTCGCAGCCACCGCCCCCCCTAGTGGAAAGCTACCATCCACTGTCAAATCGGGAAAATCCAATACCCGAAACGACAAATACACGCCCAACCCGACCAAGCCGTAGATAAAGCCGAGTTCAAGCGCACCGGAGAATGCAATCCAGGTCATGGGAGTGGGGAGTGGGGTTAGTCAAGATTCTAGACGATCGAACCGTAGCGCTAGAATGGGATCGTATGCCCTGCCCGAACTGAAGCGCAACTACTGTCCTACCTTTGGGGCTCCGAACACGCCGATCGCCCGGTGTTTGGCTTGATTACCAATGGCCATAGCTTTTTGTTTGCGAAGTTGCTGAAGTCTGAACAATGCTATGCCCTGTCTGACTTATTTGCCCTGCGGCGACAGAAAAATGAGCTCTACAGTGTTGTTCGGGTGATCAAGCAACTGGCGACTCTGCCATGACGACTCTGCCATGACGACTCTGCCGTGACTGCCCTGGCTTGGCGACTCTGGTCGGAACGAGCAACCGGTTAGCTGGCATCAGCCTGGGACTTGCGCCGCCGACAGCGATCGGAACAATATTTCACCTCATCCCAGCAATCGGCCCACTTCTTGCGCCACTCAAAGGGGCGATCGCACACCACACAAACCTTGCTGGGCAAATTTGACTTCGTAAACTTCTGCTTTGCCTTCTGATGTTCCGAGCTTTTTTTGTGAGCCACCGCTTTTTCTACACCTTCTATGAACCGAGCCAAACGGGCAAACCTGTCAAACCCAGGATGCTTCGATTCTAACCTCATCTGCCCACAGGCTATCTGTGTAACGAACTAATGGTAGAGCACCATCGATCCGGAATGACGCTCAGGAATGGGCGATAATCGGAGCGTCCGGCCCATTGCCCAAAACGCCCTTCTGCCGAATTCACTCGCTCAATCCATGCTGTCGAATCTCAACCAGAACCTGCAACGATTTCGAGCCGTGGCGATCGCGGTCTGCCTCGCCCTGCTGCTCTCCGGCTGCGTCAAATACGATGTCGGCGTTACCTTCGACAGTCCTCATTCTGGCCAGATTATTCAAACCGTGCGCTTGGGCGATCGCCTCGCCGCCTTCAACGGAGCCAGTTCCCAGCAGTGGCTCGACAGCCTCGAAGCCCGCGCCCGCCAGCTCCGGGGCAAGGCCAAGCGCGTTTCTCGTCAGGAACTTCAGGTCATAATTCCGTTTACCACGGGCAAAGACTTCAGCCAAAAGTTCAACCAATTTTTTCAGGGCGTCGGCCCACTCAATGACCCAAACCGTGACCCAGGCCGCGACCAAAACCGGGCTCGACCCGGTGGCCAACCCGAGGTGATCACAGCCCTGGAGCTACAGCAGGCGAATTTTTTGCTGGGGGTTCGCAATCGCTTGGTGCTGGATGTCGATTTGCGATCGCTCGGCATCATCTCCGATGACGAAACCATCGTGGTTAACCCAGGTTCTCTGGTCGATCTCGATTTTCGCCTCAATGGCGTTGCACCCAGCTCTCGACAACGAGGGCCAGATGCGATCGCGGGTCAGCCCGTCCCCGGCGGCATGGTCTGGCGGCTCAATCCGGGGCAACGCAACCACATCGAAGCTACGTTTTGGCAGCCCAGCGCCCTGGGCCTGAGCACCCTGGCCCTCGCCGGTTTCATCGCAGCCAGCCGTTACCTGAAAGACAAAATCAGCCCAGCTTAGACGCTTCACTCGTTTGCTGCCATGCTGCACCTACCCCCGCGACCCGAGGGAAACGTTCAAGAGCGCGTCCAAGAGCGCGCACCTGCTCGCCACCTGGCGGCTTGTCTACTCATGGGCCAAGTCCTGCTGCGCGTCCTCCAAGGTCGGTTTCACCGCCGCAATTTGATGGAACATTTGGCCACCGTCGGGCCGGGTTCCCTGCGGGCAGTCTTAATGATTAACTTTTTTGCGGGGATGATTTTTACGGTTCAGACCGCGCGGGAGCTCAGTCGCTACGGAGTCACCGACGCCGTCGGTGGAGCTTTTGCCCTCGCCTTTTGTCGAGAGTTGGCCCCGGTGCTAACCGCCGGAATCGTGGCGGGGCAGGTCGGAACGGCCTTTGCGGCGGAACTTGGCACCATGCGGGTCACCGAACAAATCGATGCACTGCAAATGATGCGCACCGATCCGGTGGACTATTTGGTCACGCCTCGGGTGGTGGCCACACTGGCGATGCTGCCGTTGCTAACCGTGTTTGCGATCGCGATCGGCATCTTCGGCGGTACTAGCGTTGCCCTGCTGTTCTACGGCCAGCCCCCCCAGGCCTTTCTCGACTCCGTCCGCAGCTTTTTAGACCTGCGAGATCTGTTAGCCGTGATCCTTAAATCCATGTTCTTCGCCCTGATTATTGCTAGTGTAGGCTGTAGCTTTGGCCTCTCAACCCGAGGCGGGGCTAGAGGCGTAGGCGAGTCTGCCACGGCTGCTGTCGTGACCATTTGGGTCGGCATTTTCATGGCCGATTTCGCGCTCTCTGTTCTCCTCTTTGGCACCCTCGCCATCTGACCCTTGCCCCAGCCCCTCATCGCACAACCCAGTTGGTATCTCAGCTGACATCTCAGTTGACATCTAGCCCAGCGGCGCGTAGCATTGCCGCCAATTCCCCTTCCCCAACGCCTCGGTTTACGACATGGCCATTGACAACCAAAAGCTCAACCGCGTTCTGCATAATTTTGTTACCTCCACCCACGATATTCAAGGGGCCGCACTCGTAACCCCCGATGGCTTGCCCTTTGCTGCAACCTTGCCCGCTGGAATGGAAGAAGAGCGCGTCGCAGCCATGTCAGCCGCAATGTTGTCCCTAGCGGAGCGCATCGGCATGGAGCTGGCTCGGGGCCAAATCGATCGCATTTACGTGGAAGGTGACCAAGGCTACGGCGTGCTGACCAGCTGTGGCGAGGATGCGGTGCTGTTGGTTTTGGCCAGTCAGGCCGCCCGTCAGGGGTTACTCATGCTCGAAATCAAGCGGGTCGTTGCGGAGCTGAAGCTGGCGCTGATGTAGTTCGGATCAAGGGATTGATTTGGCCCGTTGATTCGACTCGTTGCCGTTGATTCGGCTCGTTTATTCAGTCCCAGAAGTCTTGCGGATAGCGCCCTAAATGTGATGAAGAATGCAAGCTGGGGACAGTACCCTAAAGATCGTGCCGGAACTCAGACTTAGGCAGGCGACGGCCAAATATCACGGGCCAAATATCACGGGCCAAATATCACTGGGCAATACGGGAAAGAGAACTTGTTATGGAAACCATGCGTCTGGTGGTTACAGGAACGGTGGGAGCGGGAAAAACCACGTTCATTCGCACCATCAGTGAAATTGAGGTCGTCGATACAGATCGCGTGGCAACGGATGAGACAGCTCTGATGAAACGCACCACAACTGTGGCGTTTGACTTCGGGCGGCTGCAGTTTGGTTCGGAAATGGCCCTGCATCTGTATGGCACACCCGGACAATCGCGCTTTGACTTTATGTGGGATATCTTGATCCGGAAGGCCCATGCCTACATCTTGCTCGTGGCAGCCCATCGTCCTCAAGACTTTCGCTACGCCCGTCGCGTTCTGAGCTTTATGCGTCAGCGGGCCAATATTCCCATGATCATCGGCATGACCCATGTGGACTGCGCAGGAGCCTGGGATCCCGAAAATATTGCGATCGCCCTAGGCTATCTCGATTCGGAGCAGCAGCCCCCGATTGTGGTCGTCAACGCCCAGGAAAAAGATTCGGTTAGCGAGGCGATTATTGTCCTTGTGCAGCAGCTGCAGGGGTGCCTGGTCTAGGGGCTGCCAAGGGGGATCAACCCTAAAATTCTTGGGTGCCTCGACCTACCGACGTCTAAAGATGGTTTGCTATCTTGGCAGGGGAAATCCGGCATTGTAGATTTGGGGTGCAAGAAGCTCAAGCCGCTCATTTTACGATCCGTTCGTTTCGCAATGAGAGATTATTTCTCGCCTTGTTTAACGGGATCAGCCGATCTGAGGGTTCGTCTGTTTAAAGCGTGAATGGTAAAGCGTAGGGCTGCGATCGCCCAATAAACCCGCTAAAGTATCATCGCAGGTAGACAATCCGCCCCCTGGCCCCCAACGGACCCGCCCATCAGAAATCTCGCGTGGAGTAGAAAGAATTGTCATGGCAATCACAGGACAGCTGGCGGAATTCTCGCTGCCTGAACTCTTCCAATTTCTGGAGCAGGGCAAAAAAACGGGGCGACTGGCGATCGAAGTCCCGCTCCCCTCGGACAACTCTAGCAACCCGCGCACTTTCTACATTTGGTTCCGCCAAGGCCGTATCGTCGCGGCCTCCAGCCGTTCCGACGGCAACGGCCTGCTGGTGTTGATGCACCGCCGAGGTTGGCTCAAGGGCGTGAGTTTGGCCGAAGTCAAGCAGTTCAACAACAGCCTCATGGTTCCGCTGGGGGTCTATCTCAAAATCCGGGACGTGCTAGAGCCCCAACAGCTCAAAGTTTTGTTCTACACCCAAGTGATGCGCCAAATCTGCGCTCTGTTTGAGCACAGCAGCGGTCGGTTTGAATTTGAGAGCAAGGCAGAAATGCCGCTGCAGGAAATGACGGGGCAAATGATGCTGCCGACGGAAGTCACCCTCGGTGCCCTGCGGGTGCTTAAAAATTGGACAGCCCTAGACGAAAAAATGCCTGAGATCAGCTCCAGTCTCGAGAGCCTGATCGAGGGTCAACCTCATTTGCGCCTCAACCGTACCGAGTGGCAGACCTGGGAATTTACCAATGGCACCATGTCGATCAAGAACATCGCCGAACAATTGCGCCTGCCAACGGAAGAAATTCGCCAGATCGCCTTTCGTCTGATTGTCGTGGGCTTGGCGGAGGAGGTCCCCGCCATGGCTGGGGCCTTGTCTTCGCGCGGCGACGGAGCAACATCTGGCACCCCTGATGTGAATCCACCCACCCAAGAGTTCCTGAAGGCCCTCGTGCAATACCTAAAAGACAATGCCCCCCAGGCCATTGAATAAAGGCCAGGTCATTCAATAAAGGCCAGGTCATTCAATAAAGGCCAGGTCATTCAATAAAGGCCAGGTCATTGAATAAAGGCGCTGATTGAGGAAATGCTCTCGTTGGGGATGCCGAGCTGATGTTCGCTAGTGCATGCGTCTTTGGGCGATGCGTTTCAAATTTTTCTTCTTGCGGAGTAGCTTGCGGCCCGTTTTTGGGTCAGCTTCGGTTGATAGCCCCTAAAGGAGGCGATCGCCTCACTCGCTGCGGTTGCCACGGTCACATCTGGATCTTGCAAAGCCTGGCGCAAGAAGGGCAGTGCTCGAGGAGTGCGCAGCTTGCCGAGAGCCGCGATCGCCTCCCGTCGCAAGTCTGGATCTGCATTGGTCGAGAGTTGGCCCAGGGATTGCAGCAGCTGACGCACTGCCCCAGGAGAGGTCTCAGTGGTTGCGGTTGTGTAGAGGGCGATCGCCTCAGCCTTTGTGGTGGATAGCTCAGCATCAGCGAGATTAGGCTCAAGCAGTTCTGGCTCAAGTAGTTCTGGCTCGAGCGGTTCTGGCTCGGATATCTCTTCTGCATCAAGCCGTTCAACACTCACCTCTGGGACAGCCGCCGCCGCTTCCGCATCAACCTCTACAATCTCAACTGCTTCGACAGGCACCGCTCGGGATTGAGGCTCGGATGACCCAATCGGCCTGTCATCCTCAAACTTGTCATCCTTAAACTTGTCATCCTCAAACTGAACTTCTTCGCTTGCCTCACCCCAGGGATCTAAGATACGGCCCGATGGAGAGGAAGGGGTTTGCGCGTCTGTTGGCGGTGTGGGCTTCGGTGGTGGCGTTGTCTTGGGGCCGTTGAGGGGAATGGAAGCCGCAGGCGAAGCACCCAAGACAGAACCAGGGTGGCGTAGGGCAGCTTCCCTCGCGAGAATAACTTCGGCCTGGGCTTCCGCGAGTTCACCCTTGAGCTTGGCAATTTCTGCAATGCCACTCACCCGCTGATTGGTCAGATGCTTGACCTCATCCTCCCTTCCACCCGGCACCTGACCTTGCAACCGGTCGGCAAAGGCCAACTCCATGTCCCGAGCATCTCGCTGAAGGCATTCAATCTGCTTGGATCGCTCCGCCAGCTGGCTCGCTAACCCAAGATAGGTCGCCACCGCACCCACCAGGATGCCAATAACGATGCCAATAACAATGCCAAGCAATAACATGACCGACGCCTCTGCCAACAGATTTGTGCTGATCCTAGCAATCAACTCGGCGTAATCGACGAAGAGAGTAGAAAACACACGCTAAAAAAAAGCCCCTGAATCTTGATATTCGGAGGCCCTTAAGATTTACTCACTTCAAGTCAAACTTGTATTTACGAAGACCAAACGCCACTGGCCAGACTCTGTAGCGGCGCAAGGTGGGGGGTTTGGCAAAGGAAGTAGGCGAAGAATGCCCCACCGCAGCCACCCAGCAAGAATCCACCGGCGAACTCGCTCCAGTCTTCGCGCGTGAAGGCTGGCGGCTCAGGGGTTGTCACTGTGGCCATGGGCTTGGCATCGGTGACGGCGGCGTAGAGGGAAAGGGCAACGGTCAAAATCATCACGAAGCCAACCGTGGCCAAAATGCCTGCGGTAGGCGCGACGTCCGTGGCACGCAAGGGGCCTAGCAGCGCCAAGGGGCCGTACAGGAAGTAGCCGTGGGCCATGCCCACTTCAAGTCCGCGACGGTTGGGAGAAAGTCCCTTGCGATAGGCGGGTAGATTTTGGATGAACGCTTTTGAAAAACCGGAAGAATTCAGCGGGGTGGCCAGATTGCCCACTTGGGGGTCTCCGGGATGTGTCACTGCATCAAATTGCATTCGCTAATGACCTCTTAAAATATGTCGAAAAGTTAGAAAAACCCTATGTGCAGCCTAAGGGAAAGCGATTTCTTTGTTCATTCATTGTTAAGAATCTTTATACCAAGGGCATTGTTCGGAGCTTCGCAGTAGGATTTTCGGTAGTCAAGTCGTCATTTTAGGGAACCTGAATAACCCATGAGCGCTTCCTTTCTGCCTGCGATTTTTGTTCCTTTGAGTGCGATCGCCGCCTTTGTTGCGATGGGTCTTTTCTTCCTCTATGTGGAAGCAGACGCCTAGGTTGTGGCAGGTTCGCAAGATTAATTCGCAAGATTGAATTTACAAGATTAAATCTGCAAGATTTAATGTACAAAATTCAATCTTGCGAATCGGATTTCTTAAGCGTCAAGTGATTTGGCGTTGGTTTTATTTGAGTTGATTTTGTTTGAGTTAAGTGTGTTTGAGTTGAGTGTGTTTCAAGGTTGCGGTTTGCTTTCGCGATGTTTGCGGTTTGCTTTCGCGATGTTTGATGGGGTGAGGCCGTTTTGGGGTAATTTTTGGGCTGATTCCTGAGAATGTTTTGAATCTGGCAAACCATGGCAAAAGCAAAAAAGAAGAACGCCACCGGTGACGCCACCGTTTACCGCGAGTTTGGCACATCCGAAAAAGCCCTTGAACGGCCCATCCAAGAGCCGTCTCCCCAGGAGCAGGATCTGCGCATTCAGCTATCGCGCAAGGGGCGAGGCGGCAAGACTGTAACGATTATTTCCGGATTTCAGCTCCAGCCAGAGACCCTCAAAACGCTACTCAAAGCCCTCAAAGCCCAGTGTGGCACGGGCGGCAGCGCCAAAGAAAACACCCTGGAAATCCAGGGTGAGCATCGAGAAAAACTGTTGGCAGCGCTTACTCAGCTAGGCTATCGCGCGAAGTTGAGCGGCGGTTAGCCTCGCTGAGCCAGTCCCGACCCAGCAACACCGTCACATCGGAATCCAAGTCTCCAACGCTTTCCACTACGACTTCGCCCATTCCCAGACTGCGGCGCACTGCTTTTGCTCCTTCGAGGTCGCCCTTTTGGGCCACGATCCGGGTGACGGGTAACACCTCAGACCAGTCTTCCTGGGCAAACAGAGAGCGATAGCCTTCCTCGGACAGCTGATCGAGTGCTGTGCTCAGGGCGATCGACTCTCCCGTGCTGTTCTGGATCGAAATGCGTAGGGCCGCTGGGCCATACTCCATCGGGTCGCTGCCTGCGGCGTCGTCTGTGTTGCGCCGCGATCGCCCCACTTGAAGACCATCCTCGTCAGCGCGATAGTCGCTGGTTTCATAGTTGCGGCTGTCGCCACCAACCCCCTCAAGCCCTTCATCCAAAGACGTATCCCCTGCGTAGGTCTGCCGGTTGGGTCTGCGCGCCAAGCTGGAGACACCCAAATATTGCGTGGTGATTTGCTCCAGCTTTTCGTAGTCCGGCAGCCAGAAACTCGCTTGGTACTCCTCTGGGCTGCTGAAACTGCCGGGCACCATGAGCATTTGTACATCGCTGCGCTGGGTGCGGCTGGCAAAGTTAACCAGGGCAAAGAGTTCTTCGACGGAGAGATTCGTGTCGATGTGCGATCGCACAATCTTCAACACCTTCGGCAGCCGGGTCATGCTCGTGGGGGTCAGCGCTTGCTCAATAAATGCCCGCATCAACATTTGTTGGCGCTGAACCCGGCCAATATCGCCCTTGTCATCGTAGCGAAAGCGCAAGAACTGCATTGCCTTGTCGCCATCGAGGTGCTGCTGCCCCTGCTTCAAGTTGATGTAGAGGTGTTGGCTGTCGTCCTGATATTTCATGTCGTGGGGGACATAGACTTCAACACCGCCCAGGGCGTCAATGAGCTTTTCGATCGCCTGAACATTCACACGCACATAGCGATCGATTCCCACACCATTGAGTAAATCGCTGACCGTCTGGGCAGCCAACGCTGGCCCCCCCTCCAGGTTAGCCTCGTTAATCTTGGCCTCGCCAAACCCCGGCACGTTGGTACGGGTATCGCGGGGAATGGACAACAGTGAGAGCTTTTGTTGCCGGGGGTCAAACCGCAACAGCAGTATGGCGTCACTGAGCCCTTCAAAGGAATTGACCATAGCGTGGTACCCCAGTTCCTTGGAGGTCTCAGCTTCGGAATCGAGATCCGAGGTCAACACCTTGGTACCCAGGAGCAAAATATTTACGGGGCGGTTGAGTTGCGGCAAGCTCAGATTCGACCCCGAGGCGATCGACCCATCCCCATTCTGATTAAAAATAGCCGCCTCTTGGGCGGTGAGCTTGCTCTGGAGCAACGGCGTACTCGAGAGCGACACTGCTAGCAAAGCGCCGGCTGTTCCTGAAATCAGGGATGCAGCGGCCAGAGCAATGGTGATGGCCATCCAGGGCACCCGTTGTTTTTTACGAGGTACGCCCCGTTTTTGCCCAGGCTTTGGCCCAGACTTGAGCCCAGACCTAAGCTCGCGTTTTGGCCCAGGACGCCCAGAGGGATTCCCCATGGCTGGCCCAACCGATCCAGGACGTCGCCCCACGTTCTTCTTCACGGATACAGATTTCCTCACACCTTTCATCTCGATACGTTTTAGGGCAATCGCTTCCCGAGGTTGCTAAGACCGGGCAACCACAGCCGTTTCCGACGCCACAGCTGCACCATCAGCCAGAAGTTAACCAGAAAGTAGCCGGAGGTTAACATGCTACTCAAGATCATGGCCACTAGGGCCGGGGTTTCGGTGACCTGTCCGCCAACCCCCAAAAGGGAGAGACCGATCACCCAAGCCAAGGACAAAGTAACAGCTAATCGGCTGACAGATTGCTCCCGGCGATCTTTCGTCTGGCGATCGCCAGGGGGGCGATCTCTCGTCTGGCGATACAGACTGAGCAAGGCCGGAAAGAAACCCACTACCGGAACGAGATACAAAAACAGTCGAAGCCGCTGTTGTTCGCTCCGCTCTGGCGTCACCTCGGGGGAAGCTGGGGAAGTCATGATTTTTCAGGTCTGGTGCTGGAGATCTGACACGGTTATGGCATGTGCCGCTCAAGTTCGCCTTGCTCAAGTTCGCCTTGCTCAAGTTCGCCTTGCTCAAGTTCGCCTTGGCCAAGTTTGCCCTGGTCAGGCTTACCCTGATCGGGTTTGTACTGCTGGCTTTGCTTATAAACTAATTTTCTGTTGGCTGTCTAGTGATATCCCTCTCTTCAAATGAAAGGAATATAACCCCTAGACTTTTGCAAGAATTCCGTCTAGTCGGAGAGAGGCGATGGGTTCTGCCAAGCTCCGAAGGATCGCCGATCACCGCACAAATTCAGTTCGATGATCTGAGGCTGAGGGAAGGGCTTAGAGCAGGGCGCGGGCACGGGCATGGCAACGGAGATCTAGGCACTGAGGGTCGCGGGCCAGGCGCATACGACAGCGCTGAGGATCGGCGGCGAAGGCTTGCTCTAGGGCACCGCAAGCCAGCTCAACTTGCTGCCGCGCCAAGTGAACCTTGACTAGTCCCCACTGGGCTTCAAAATTGGTGGGCCGGTGATTCAGGGACGCTTGAAAACTGGCGGCAGCCCCTTCCATCTGGCCCAGGTGACTCAGCAGCAACCCCTGGTAGTTCCAGGCGTAGTAGCAGTCTGGCTTCAGCGTCAAGGTTGTCTTTAGGCTCGACAGTGCCTCGGGATATTGCTGTTGTTGGACAAAGGCGGTGGCCCGGTGATACCAAGCCTGGTGCTTGCGGGGGTTGTAGTCGATGGTTTGATCGAAGCTTTGGATCGCCTCCCGGTAGCGCTGGAGTGAGAGCATCACCTTGCCTCGGTTATACCAGGCGCGGTAATCCTTGGGGGTCAGATGTAGCGCTTGGTCGAAGCTGTGGAGCGCACGGGTGGATTCACCCATTTGTGCCCAGACAATGCCTTGTCCTAGCCAAGCGCGGGCATAGCGAGGACGCAGATCCAGGGCGGCGGCAAAACTGGCGGCGGCTTCTTCGTATTGGCCGAGCTTTTCGAGGGTATAGCCGCGATCGCTCCAGGCCACAGGGTTGTCCGGCTCGTCTTTGAGGGACTTGTCATAGCGCTCTAGGGCTCCCTGGTGGCGGCCTAGGTAACTCAGGGCCTGCCCTTGTCGATGGATGGCTTCGGAAAACTCCATGGACGTGGCGCAAGAATCTAGCTCACCTGAATCAACCAGTTGAGCGTGCTGAGTGAGAGCATTCCGAGTCAAACGATTTCGAAGATGCACAGTGAATACCGCAGTAAACGTTGCCGAGACCGATCGCGTTGCTTGAGACCTATGAGCCAAATTATAGAAATAGAGGCTCAAGTCTGTGGGAAAGGTTCAGCAAAATGGCTTGATTTTCTTGTCAGCTTCAAACGAGAGGGCTGTTTTGTTTCGGTTTGTTCAAAAATTCTCTGGGATGGTGGAATTGATGCAGCGCTTTAGGTCTGAGGGGCTTGCTTAGGGCTTATTCAGGGCGTTTGCCCAGGCGATCGCAGCAGCCATGCTGGAGGCGTTGGCAGTGCCCTTTCCTGCAATCTCAAAGGCCGTGCCGTGGTCGGGGGAGGTGCGGATGAAAGGCAGGCCAAGGGTGGCATTAACGGCGCAATCAAAGGCCATCAGTTTGACCGGAATCAGCCCTTGGTCGTGGTAGAGCGCCAAGTAGGCATCGTGGCCATCTGCTGCTCTATGAGCTGCTGCTCCAGGGGCTGCTGCTCCAGAGGTTGCTGCCCCAGGGCTCCCAAACCAAGCTTGACCCGGTGCGACCCAGAGGGTGTCGGGAGGAATTGGGCCATCAAGCTGGGCCTGGGAAAATTGCAGGCGGGCCTGCTGGAGCCAGTCGAGCATCCAGTCCTGTTCCTCGGTGCCGATTTGGCCTTGCTCGCCGCTGTGGGGGTTGAGACCAGCGATCGCCACCCGAGGCCGCGCCAGTCCACAATCCTTCTGTAAAAACCGCAACAAGAGCCCCAGCTTTTGGCTCATCAGCGCTGGGGTCAGGGTCAGGGCCACCTGCGCAAGGGGAATGTGGGTGGTGGCCAGCAGCGTCCGGAGGACCCAGCGGGTGTGGGGCGATCGCCCAAAAATCATGCCAAAATCCGCCACGCCCGCCCGCTCTGCCAGTCGTTCGGTTTGGCCGGGATAGAAATGACCGGCTGCTTTCCAGGCGGATTTGGCAATGGGCGCGGTGACCACGGCCTGGGCTCGGCGGCCCGGATCGGATTCTAGAGCCAGGTCGATGGCCCGGTTGAGTGCGGCAAAGCTGGCGGCACCGCTGGCGGCGCTGCCTTGGCCCAAGGTGATGGCCCCTTCGGTGGGGACGTCAATCCAGTCAAAAGCGCTGGGGTCGGCCACAGTCTGGCCCTGGACTCGCAGCCGCTGATAGGTCTCTTTGAGGGTGTTGATGCTGCCGACGAGGGTGATGCGGCTCTCCAACCGGGCTTCGGGGTGGGCCAGGGCCTTGAGGGTGACTTCGGGGCCAATGCCAGCGGGGTCTCCGAGGCGATCGCCACATGGGGCTTCGGGAATTCAGACATGCTTTATGATCTCCTAGAATCTGGAGGATTGAGATTGCATCAGCGACTGGGCCAATATATTGGTGTTTTGCGGGCGTTTTGGTCGGCGGCGATCGCCGCCGAGATGGAATACCGCATCAACTTCGCCCTTGCCGCCCTCGGCAGCCTCGGCAATTTTGTTGGCAGCTTGTTCAGCTTATTTTTGTTCTATCGCACTGGCTACCAGTTCCAGGGCTGGAGCTGGGAAGCCGCGCTTTTGGTGCTGGGCATGTTCACCCTGCTCCAGGGCTTTTCGGCCACGTTCTTGGCCCCCAATCTCAACCGCATCGTCAGCCACGTTCAACGGGGGACGCTGGATTTTGTCCTGCTCAAGCCGATTAGCTCACAGTTTTGGCTCTCCACCCGCACCCTTTCCCTGTGGGGACTGCCAGACTTCCTGTTTGGCCTGATTTTACTGGGTTACGGTGGGTATCGACTGGGCCTCAAGCCCGCCGCCTACGCCGCCGGTTTGCTGCCCCTGGGGCTCAGCTTCGCGATTCTCTATAGCCTCTGGTTTATGTTGGGGGCCACCAGCATTTGGTTCGTCAAGGTCTATAACGTCACCGAGGTGCTGCGCGGCCTGATCGAGGCCGGACGCTTTCCCATCGTTGCCTACCCTGCCAGCTATCGCTTTTTCTTCACCTTCATTGTCCCGGTAGCCTTCCTCACCACCGTACCAGCCCAGGCCATGCTGGGTCAGATCTCCCTGGGCTGGCTGGCGGGATCCTTGGGGCTGGCGATCGCCCTTTTCTTCCTCGCCAATCGCTTTTGGCGGTTTGCCCTCCGGTTTTATACCAGTGCGTCAAGCTAGACCGGCCCTGATTAAACCGGCCCTGACTAGAACGGCGTATACTCCACCGAAAAATACAGCCCATTCTCCTGCCAATTGTCCCGATTCTCAGGCCGATTGATCAACGGATAGCCCCAGTCCAACCGAGCCGAAAAATGGTTGCCCTGCTGCCAGAGCAATCCGAGGCCTGTACTGAGCAAGGTTTTGGTATCGGGTTGGGGGAAGGTATTGTTCCAGCCGCGTCCCCAATCGAGGAAGGGAATCACTTGCACCAGACCCTTGCGCTTGGGAAAGCGGGCCAGGGGAAGACGCACCTCCGATGTGATTTGAAAGCCGCTGTCCGAGAGGATAGTATCCTGACGGTAGCCGCGCCCATTGCCAGCCCCTCCCACACCGAATTGTTCCAGGGGCAACAGGGCGCGATCGCTAAGTTGCACATCCCCCCGAATCAGCAGCAGCGCATCCGGCGCGAGCAACCGCACCCACTGAGCCTGGGTGCGCCAAGCGAAAAACTCGCTATCGGGCACCTCATCAGACACCGCAGTATTGTCTGTCGCCTCAAACCAAGGCACCCCCAAGCTGAACTGGGAGCGAGCCGCGAGGACTTGCTTGCTGTTGCGATCGCTCCATTCCTGGAAGAACCGCAGCACCGAAACCCTGGTTTCACCGCGCTCACTAGCCCCCGGAGAGAGCGGAAATGGGCCAATATCGGCAAACCCCAACCGACTTTGGCTTTCCTGGCGAGAAAAGGCGAGCCCCAGGGCAATATCGCGGGTTGGGGTACGCTCCACCGGCTGACGAATATTCAGCTCGTAGTAGGTCGATTTCGAACTAATGTCTAAGTTGCTAAAGGGTTTTTCTACCACATTGCTGCGGGCGCGGCCATAGGAAAACCGGACAGTCCCGTTGGTGGCATTAAAGGGCACGGCATAGAAGACGTCTAGGCCATTGCTGCCGTCGGTGTTGCTGTAGGCCAACCCCAGAGAATCGCCAATGCCAATCAGATTGCGATGGTCGAACTGGATTTTGCGCCGAAAGGTGCCGACGCTGGGCGATCGCTCATTGTCGATCGCCAACCGGGTTGCAAAGGGATCTGCCTCCGCCACTGTCACTTCCAACGCGCTCGTTCCCGGCTGAATCCCCGCTTGGAGGTCTGCCGAAACACTCCTGAGCAGTGGGTCGAGCTGAAGGAGTTTAAGCCCTTCTAGGAGCTGGTTCACATTCAGGGGTTTGGCCCCAGCGAGAGCAAGGCGATCGCGCACATAAAACGGCTTCAGGTGGTTGGTGCCAACGACTTTGATCTCTTCTAGGGTCCCTTCTAGCACCTGAATTGTCACCTTACCGTCGGTCAGCGTCTGCGGCGGAATAAAAGCCCCAGAGGTGGCATAGCCTTGGTTGACATAGAGCTGCGTAACCGCCGAGCGGGCCTGAAGCAGTTGCGCAAAGGTAATCGAACCCACATAGGGAGCTGTGACCGCCGCCAGTTCAGCCTCATCAAACACCGTGCTACCCTCGATGCGATAGCCCGTCACCTCAATCTTCGTGTCTGCTTCCCCTGACAAATCGCCAGGAATGTTGGGCGCACTGGGCGAGGGTAATAGCTCTTCGACAGGGGGAAGCTGAGGCAGGGGCTCTGTGGGCAGGGGTTGTTCTGGGGGGGAAAAGTCAGGCCGAGGCGTCGGGATTGTCCGTCCAGGTTCCGTCTGAGCCACCGGGCTGAGGGGGGTTGCCTTAAGCGGCGCGGGGGTAAGGCTTCGCGGCAGTTGAGCCAGAAGCTCAGCCGGAGTCTCTGGTTCTTCTCTTTCCACCACCTCTTTTTCCACCACTGTGGAAAATGAGGCGGCCACAGTGTCGGTGGAGCCTGAATCTGGGCCTGAATCTGAGTGTTAACAGCGACACCGATCGATTTCTTCGGCGATTTCTTCGGCGATTCCTTCAGCGAGGGATTAACAGGCTCATTACTGGGCCGGACGGAGGGCCGGGAAGCCGGTTCTGGCGTCCATGCATCTGGCGGCCATGCATCTGGCGTCCATCCGGCAACTGCCGGATGGACATCGACGCCACTGATAAGCAGCGCAAACAGCAGCGGAGCGGCGATGGGGGGATTACGCATTGCGGGGGACTACGGCAAGTTCTGTGATTTTCCGGAGTGGGGTAGATGGCTTCAGGCTTCCATCTTGGGGTGCGATCGCCCTGCGAAGAACCTGCCAGAATCGACCGTCGGGCATTCTCCCACCGGTTTCCACCCAAGCATTCTCACGCATGGCCGCGACGCAGTTCACACAGTTTTTCGTCGCACTTCAGGGTGAACGCAGTAAATGCGCCCTCCGTAGCGTACCCGTCCACGAGAGAAAATATAGATCGCCCGCGATAGATCTTTGCAAATGAGCAACCCATCCCCACTGCCAGACGCGCGTATCCCCCTCAGTCTGTTCCGAGGCCGAGCGATCCTGCGGAGCTAGGTGAAGCCAATCGCCCACTCGATCGCACCCAGCCTTGCCTCCGGAGATTCAACAGACCATCCATCAATGCCTGAGCGACGCTGCGGGGCATGGCCAGTCGAGGGCTCAGGGCATAGAGCGGGCTTAGGGCGCTGCCCAAATGGAACATCAAGTAGAACCGAGTCACCAGTTCAGAATCCTCCGTCTGGGCACGATCGAGCTCCTGCCAAAACCGCTTTGCCCCCCCTAGACCCGTCTGGATCGCCAAGGCAAGTTGTGCCAGTCGCTGAGGCGCTTGAATCCAGCGCAATTTGCAGGTGGCCAGACCGATACCGTAGGCCAGTTTTAGCAGCGCTTCGACCTCAAACCGGCGAGCAGGAAGACAGTGGCGGATTTTTTGGGCCGGATTGTAGGCGATGGGCTTCGCCAAACCCTTAGAGCCCCCACTCCCTCCCCGATGCAAATACAGCAGCACCGCCGAGTCCTCGCCGCTGACTTGGCGATCGCCCACGCGCCCCGTTAGTCCCAGATCCGCCGGAACCGATGCGAGCCAACGCTGGCGATCGACCACCAAACCCGCTCCAGGGGGTAATCGCAGCGCCTCGGGCTCAAAGGGATAGAGCGTTTCACCATGATCACGAATAGCCAAAAACGGCTCCAACACTCGCAGCTCTGAGGGGGGCAAACTATCGTAGTGAGCTCGGATACAGCTACCGAAGGCGGCCACCTCCGGATGAGCCTGGGCAAAGCGATGCACCTGGGCCACCCAGTCTGGGTCAGGCCAATTGTCATCGTCGAGAAATCCCACCCAGCGTCCTTGGGCCGCTTCGATGGCACGCTGGCGTGCAAACGCTAGTCCCTGACGAGGTTCAAAGCAATAGCGCAGGGGCACTTGATGAGGCCCCCAGCCCGCTTGAGTCCAGCCAGCTTGGAGTGCTGCAGTGGTGGCCTGGGTTGTGTCGGTGCTGTTGTTGTCAACAATCAAAATTTCCCAACGGATGCCAGTGATACCTTGCTGCTGCCGCAGGTGATCGATGACTTGGGGGAGCGATCGCACCCGTTAAACGTCGGAATCACAACGGTCAAGTCGAGCGCCTGCTCAACGCTCAGGTCTGAGGCCGCGTTCGACGTCGCGTTCAGGGTCTCGGTCGAGACCGCGCTCAAAGCCATCGTTGAAGCCCAGTTCGAGCCCCAGTAAAGGATTTGACCCAAAGGCAAATTCAAAACCATGGTGAATGCTCTCCTTTTGCTTATTCTCTGACCCTCACCCTAAATCCCTCTGCCACTAAATCCCTCTGCCACTGAGGGAGAGAGACCTTGAAGTTGCTCTCCTTGCTCCCAAAATGGGGGAGAAGGGGCCGGGGGAGAAGGGGGCTGGGGGATGAGGG